>CACYVR010000282.1:1740-3082 GCA_902777885.1 uncultured Methanobrevibacter sp. | reverse complement strand
GGTAAATTATATGTTGATATTGGTGATAAGGAATATGTCTATACTAATAAGACTTCTGTCACTATATATGAAAGTAATCTAACTGCAGGCAATGTGTCTGTAAGGGCATATTATCTTGGTAATGATAAGTATTATGAATCCAATACTACTGCTTATTTCAATGTAACTAAAAAGAATATGACTATGCGTATTGAAACTGCAGATATTCCTATGGGTGAAAATGCTACTATTTCTGTTATTGTTCCTAGTGATGCTAAAGGTATTGTATTGCTATCAGTTAATGGTACAAATTACTTTGAATTTTAATGTAACTGCAACATCTGACAGTAATTTGACTGTATATGTTAATATTTCATTGCCAAAAGATATTGATGGAGATGTATTTGTAGAAATAAACGGTACAAATTATACTGCTCACATGAGTAAAGGTAAGGATATTGTAGTTATTCCAGGCCTTACAGGTGGAGAATATAATGGTACTGTATACTTGGTAAATGACAGCAAATATCGTAGTTCCAATAGGACATTTACTGTAGATTTAATAAAAATAACTCCTAATATTCGTGTAAACTATAATCATACGATTTTTGTAGATGATGATGCAAAAATTAATGATGATGCTACGGGTAATATTACAATTAGCATAAACAATACAAATTATACTGAAAAGATTAAAAACGGTGAAAGTGTATTTAATATAACTGGTTTGGTATGGCATACTTACCAATTTAATGTAACTTATGACGGTGATAGAAAATACTTGCCGGATAAAAGAGAACACACTTTGGAAGTAAGCAGAATACACAACTATTATTCAAATCTTGAAGTACATGATATTTTTGTCGGTGAAAATGCAACAATCAAAGTCACTTTTGAAAATGATACAACCGGTCGGGTTAAATTATTAATTAATGGTTCTACTCACTTTATAAATCTTATAAACGGAACTGGTTCTATTAATGTAAGTGGTTTACCAGTCGGAAAACATATCATTAATGCAACATATCTGGGTGATAATAAATATGAACCATCTAATAAAATATTTGAAGATTTCCACGTCAAAAAAATCATGGATTATCCATTCACACCTTCCGGCGTGACAAATGATACTCATGCAAATATTACCGTAACTTTGCCTGTTGATGCAGACGGATATGTAAATATTACCATAAATGGCATAACTCATTCAAATGTTGAAGTTAGAGCAGGTAAGGCTAATTTAACCGTCGGTGGTTTGGAATCCGGTAAAAAATATCCTACTAAAATTGATTATAGTGGAAATGCTAAATATGAACCTGCTTCAAGAAACATCACGTTAAACAGTCAAAAAACTTTGGATTAT
>CACYVR010000282.1:0-1725 GCA_902777885.1 uncultured Methanobrevibacter sp. | reverse complement strand
GGATTATGAATTTACCGTTCAGGGAGATTCTATCTATGTGGGTGATGTTGCTCATATTATTGTAAAAATACCTGAAGCTCAAGATGGTGACCGTGTAGTTATTAGAGTTCAAGGCATGACTGATCCATATAATATGTTTATTCAAAATCATACGGTTAACTGTTCTGTCATTAATCTAAAAGAGGGCGAATACGATGTCACTGTTGAATATGAAGGTAATGATCAGTTAGTCTAAAAGATGGCGAATACGATGTCACTGTTGAATATGAAGGTAATGATCAGTTAGAATCATCTGTAAAATCAACTCACATTTACGTTTCTAAAATATCATCATTTAAATTTGATGTTGTAACTAACGAGCCTTATGTCGGTGAAAATTTAACTGTTGATATACAATTGCCAACTGACAGTACTGGAAAAGTGAATGTAACTGTAAGTATCAATAATACCAATTTGACAGTACCGGAAAAGTGAATGTAACTGTAAGTATCAATAATACCAATTACACTGCAAATGTAACTAACGGTTCAGCACGTGTTATTATCCCTAATTTACCTGCCGGTGTTTACAACGCAACAGTATATTACTCAGGTGACGATAAATATCACAGTGCAGTTAAAACAGTTGAAGTGGTTGTTGAAAAAATTGATAATTATGAGTTCACTGTCACTCCTGTAAATATTTATGTTGGTCAGAATGAAACGATTAAGATTCAATTGCCAAAAGATATTAACGGAACTGTAAGAATTAGAATTTTCAATTCCACCTATGTTGATAGGATTGTCAATGTCGTAAACGGTACAGGTTGGTTTAATGTATCTGATTTGGCCATAGGTGATTATGTAGTTTATGCAAGTCTTAAAAACGATGGAAAATACGAAGATGATACAGTTTATTCCAACTTTAAAGTTTCACCTATTGATGATTACTCATTTAATGTTGTGGTAAGCGATCCGAACTATGTAAGAGATAATGTTACATTTACAGTTTCTTTGCCAATTAATGCAACAGGAAATGTAACACTCACAGTATTTACCAAAAATTATTATGGTGAAGTTAAAGACGGTGTAGCGGTTATTAATGTTACTGCAAAAGAATATGGTACATTCCCATACAAGGTAACTTTTGAAGAAAAAGGAAAATATGCTTTTAAATCTCAAACCGGATCTGTTGTAATCTCTAAAATAAATGTTGATTTAATTCCAGAATTTAAATCCCCAGTTGTTGTGGATGAAAATATAACATTTTCAATTACCTAAAGATGCAACAGGAACAATTACAGTCATTACCCGTATGAAGACTTACACTGAAACATTAATTAACGGATCTGCAAATATTACTGTGCCGGGTTATCCTTTAGCACAAAATTATTCCCCATCTATTTCATATAGTGGTGATGATAGATATAATGCAAACACTACATCTTTGAATGTTGTTGTAAATAAAGTATCTGATTATAAATTAACCGTAAATGTATCTGATATTAATGTAGGTCAAATTGAAGTGGTTAACATTACCCTTCCTGCTGATGCAACTGATGATGTATTAATTTACGGTAACTTCAGTACTAGAACATACTCTCAAAGCATTAATAAAGGTAATGTAACATTTAATATTGCTGATTTGCCTGCAGGAACTTATAATATTACTGTAGTATATCAAGGTTATAATAAATACGAAAGCAAAAATGTTACTAAAATATTTAGAGTTAGTAAAGTAAACTCT
>CACYVR010000281.1 GCA_902777885.1 uncultured Methanobrevibacter sp. | reverse complement strand
AAATATCCTGGTGTGAAAGTTACTCCTACTTATGCTTCAAGTGGAGATTTACAATCACAAATTGAAAACGGATTAGAGGCGGATGTTTTTATGTCTGCAGCTAATAAACAGATGAATAATTTAGCACAAAAAGGATTGGTCGACAATAAAACTAATGTTCAATTCTTAGAAAACAAAGTAGTTTTAATTGTGCCTAAAGACTCAAAAGCCAACATATCATCATTTGAAGATTTGAAAAAAGTTAACGGTACAATCGCTATTGGTGATCCTGAATCAGTACCTGCAGGACAATATGCTAAAGAAGCAATGACTAATTTAGGTGTTTGGAACGATACACAATCAAAATTATCTTACGGTAATAGTGTAACTGCTGTATTAAACCAAGTAGCTCAAGGATCTGCTGACTGCGGTATTGTATACTCCACTGGATGCAAAATCCAACAATGGTGTAAAAGTAGTTTGTGAAGCTCCAGATAATGCATTAAAAACCCCAGTCATATATCCTGTAGCTCAACTCAACAACACAAAACACCCTGATGCTGCAAAAGCATTCATGGACTTTTTACAAACAAAAGAAGCTAAAGATGTCTTTGTTGAATATGGATTTACAATCCATGAAAACAAATAGATTTAGTATTGCATTAATTTAGACAAAAAAATTTAAAGGAAATATAGACATGATGGACTGGTCCCCAGTTTTCATATCAATGAAAACCGCAAGCTTATCAATTTTCATAACCTTTTTCGTAGGTTTATTTGTTGCTTGGCTTCTCGTTAAGATTAAAAATGACACATTAAAAATTGTACTTGATGGTATTTTTACACTCCCAATAGTACTGCCCCCTACAGTAGTTGGGTTCTTCTTATTGTACATTTTTGGTGTTAGGGGGCCGATAGGGAAGTTTTTTATAGACTTCTTTACTGTGAAAATAGCTTTTTCATGGCATGCAACAGTTATTGCTGCAGTAGTCATGTCTTTTCCTTTAATGTATCGTTCTGCCAGAGGTGCATTTGAACAGGTTGATTCCAATCTGTTGGATGCTGGCCGTACATTGGGTATGTCAGAATGGAAAATTTTCTGGAAAGTTTTATTTGCAAATGCATTGCCTGGAATTATAAGTGGTGGAATTCTTGCTTATGCACGTGGTTTAGGTGAATTCGGTGCGGTAACATTGCAGGACAAACAAGGACTCTCCCTATGGCAGTTTATTCAGAAGTGGCTGCAGGAAATATGGGGGACGCTTTTAATTATGTAATAGTCATTGTTATCATATCATTTATAGCCATCTTCATTATGGATTATTTTTCCATACGTAAGGAAAAGCAATGGAAATAATTTATACTGGTGAAATCAAATATATTTTTTTACATATGTGAGGGACAAATATGGGCAACAAATTGTTAAAAGTAAACATCCAAAAGAAACTTAAGGAATTTGATTTGGATGTTGGCTTTGAATTGAAAAAAAAACATTTAGGTATTCTCGGTCCTTCAGGTTGTGGTAAAAGTATGACATTAAAATCCATTGCAGGTATTGAAACTCCAGATGAAGGTATTGTAAGTTTAACTATAAACGAAAAAACTGTTTATTTTGATTCTGATAAAAAAATTAATCTAAAACCTCAAAAAAGAAATGTAGGTTACTTATTTCAAAACTATGCTTTATTTCCCAATATGACGGTTGAAGAAAATATTGCTATTGGTGCATCCAAAAATAAGGATGGGAAAAAAGTATCTGAAATGATAAAACGTTTTCATTTAGAAGGATTGGAAAAAAGATACCCTCGGCAATTGTCTGGAGGCCAACAACAGAGAGTAGCTTTAGCCCGCATAATGGCTTATGGTCCGGACGTTATATTGTTGGATGAACCTTTCAGTGCCATGGATACTTTCTTAAAAGAACAACTACGTATTGAACTTTCCAATTCACTAAAAGATTTTGATGGATTTACAATCATGGTTACTCATGACCGTGAATACCTATGAAATATTTGAAAATCCAAAAAAAGTTCAGGTTGCAAGACTTACAGGATGTAAAAACATTTCAAAAATCGAAATCATAGATGATTACCATCTTAAATCCAGAGATTGGGGACTTACTTTTGAAGTATCTAAAAAAATTACTCCAAATATCACCCATATTGGAATAAGGGCACATGACTTTTCTCATGCCGAAAAAGGAGATGTTAATTCCTTTGAAACTACAAATTCAACAAAATTAGAAATGCCTTTTGAATGGGAAATTACCTTACCAAATGGTTTATGGTGGAAATACGATAAAATGATTTATGACCATGAATTTGAGATTCCAAACTATATTAAAGTAAATCCAAAAGATATAATACT
>CACYVR010000280.1 GCA_902777885.1 uncultured Methanobrevibacter sp. | reverse complement strand
TGCACTATTGGTTTCTGCATTCGGTATGTATGATGGAATGAGTAACCTGAAAGAATGGGAATATTCACAGATTAATCATTATGACTCCAAATTAGTCATTGATGAGAAAGCCAGCTTATCTGAAATTGATGATGTTGCACGTGAAGTCAATGGTGATAAGATAATGGAAAGTGCAATCGAAATAGAATCGGACAATTCTAAAAAGTCAGCTTCGCTTTTGGTACTGAATGATACGAAACTGGTCACTCCAACAGACGATTTGTTGGGTGTTGGTGTTGGCGATACTGTTAAATGGCACATTATGGGTTCGGATAAATGGATTAACACAACAATTAATAAAATTCATGCTGATCCTATTTCACAGGGATTCATCATGTCCAGCGACAAGTTGGAAGATTTGGATTTAAATTATACTCCAACAAGTATTGTAACGGCTGAACATGTCGATAAAAACTATTCTGCCATTAAGTCATCCACTTCAATGAATGACATGATTTCAAGTTGGGATGAGTTGACGGAGTCTATGTGGTTATTAATTTATATTTTAATATTCTTTGCATCTATTTTGGCTGTTGTAGTACTTTATAATCTTGGATTGCTGTCATTTACAGAAATTGAACGTGAAATTGCAACATTGAAAGTTCTGGGCTTTAAAACAGGTGCTCTAAGAAAGCTGCTGCTGACTCAAAACCTTTGGTTTACAGTAATTGGGTTTATATTGGGAATTCCTGTAGGTTATTATATCTTGAAGATAATGTGGGAATCATCAGGAGATTCATTTTACATATTGCCTTCAATATCAATTACCAATTTGGCTTTAACTGCTGTTATAACATTTTCATTATCAATACTTGTAAACTTATTGTTTTCTGGAAAAATCAAAGGATTGGATATGGTTGAATCACTAAAAGGTAATGAATAATTATCTTTTAGTTTTTTTCTTTTTTACTAAAATTTAAATTTTATTTTTATCTTATAGTATATTATGTCATTATCTAAAAAGATGCTTAGGGATATAAAAATTAATAAGACACAATTTATTTCCATATTGTTAATGGCATTTCTAGGCGTTTTTGCATTTTGTGGAGTTTGCAGCGAATATTATGGTCTGGAACAAACCAGCAGTGAGTTTTACAGAGATACTAATCTTGCTGATGGATGGATTGATGGATGGATTTACAATACCACAATCACTGATGAGGCAGTGGATAAAATAAGTAATTTTTCAACGAATCATGAAAAACAGCTGGTTGTTCAGTCTGTAGGCAATTTTTCAAACGATCCCGACATTACTCTGCATTTTGTTGAAGATAATGAAATATCTAAGTTTTATGTTACGGAAGGTGAAGACTTTAATTTGTCTGATGATTCTGGTGTTTGGCTTGATAAAAGATTTGCCGATGCTCAAAATCTGACTGCCGGTGACAATATTACATTCAAATTCAATGGTATAGGTTATTCTCCGGAATATGTTTATGAGGCTTCACCAACATCAATCATCCCTGATTTCAAGGATATGGGTTTTGCTTATTTATCTAAAGACGCATTTCCTTTAAGTAATGTGCCGTATAATGTATTGCTGGTCAAATTCAATCAAAATCCTGATGATTTTGAAAAATCACTTGAGGATTCCGTTGACTGCTTATCATTTACAAGACAATCTGAACATGTCAGTGTATCACAGTTTAATGAGGAAATGGTAAGATGATTGGTAATGTATTTCCTATAGTATTTATTTTAGTTACTTTTTTAACATTATTAACAACAATGACTCGTATCATTGCCCATCAAAGAACTCAAATAGGAGTTTTAAAAGCGGTGGGCTATAAAAATAGAACTATTATTTTACATTTCATGTCTTATGGATTTTGGCCGGTTCTAGCAGGGGCATTTTTAGGTCTCGTTACAGGACCTATGGTTATTCCGGATCTGTTTTATCCGTCAATGACTTCCAGATATTCCCTTCCTCAATGGAATCCTGGTTTTGATATAAGTTTTGTTATTGTGGCAAGTGCCATGGTAATATCTTCACTTTTAGTCAGTTATCTTGCCGCCCGTAATATTTCAAAAGAAAATCCTGCAAGTACGATGAGGCCAAAAGTTCCAAATGTCTCTTCTTCAGGACTTTTGCAAAAAACAAAATTATGGAATAGACTGAGTTTCAATATTCGTTGGAATTATCGTGATGCCAATAGTAATTATTTCAGGGCGTTAATGGCAATTGTTGGTGTTATGGGTTGTGTTGCCCTATTGATTTCTGCTTTTGGTATGAATGATTCAATGGATAATCTAAAGACTTGGGAGTATGATGATATTTCTCATTTCGAATCAAAATTAATTATTAAAAGTGGTGTTTCACAGGGAGATATTGATGATGTTCGAAAAGAGGTAAACGGCAGCACCATTATGGAGCAGGCTATTGAAATAAAGACTCAAGAAAATGAAAAGATGGCATCGCTTCTTGCGTTAAATGATACGCATCTGATATCTCAGACGGATAAAAATAAAAATCCGATAAATTTATCTGATACAGACATATCACTTTCTGAAAAAATGGCAGAAAATCTTGATGTTGGTGTGGGAGATACTAT
>CACYVR010000279.1 GCA_902777885.1 uncultured Methanobrevibacter sp. | reverse complement strand
ATAAATCATTAAACTATAATGTATACTATATTTGTTTTCAAACCTTTAAATAACTTATTGAAATATTAATAATTTTTGAAAAATGAGAAATTTTAAAATGAATTAATGTTATAGAATTAGATATGAAACAGATATCAACACCAATTTCAAATGAAGAAATTCAATCTCTTGATGTAGGAGATCAGGTTTCTATTTCTCAAATTTGCAATTGTAGATATTCGTTTATTTTTGTAAAACTATTTTTATATTTTTTTCACTACCCATAGACATGGTTATTTCTACCGATTTTTCATATAGTGCACATTTATTCCCTTAAATCTTTTAATTCTATTTTCAGTTTTTTTTGTTTCAATTAAACGGTATTCGGTTTGCTTTATGATTCTTTAAAAATCAGGACGGGTTTTATTAGTGCTATTGTTTCTTCCGCATTACCCATAGCTATTAGTTTTGCTCCCAGTTCATACTTGTGTGTGAAGGTTGAGTCTTTATTTTTTTGAGTGTTATTTCCATCCTTGCACCAATATTGGATTTTCATGTAACATAATATATTATTTTATTATGTATTATATATAAAATTATATTATGTAAAAAATATAAAAATAATAATAATTTTTATTATTACCTTTTACAATCAAAAATAGTTTTTCTTAGAGTTATATCCTGAAGATATATTTTTGAAGTTAGCCATTATTCTTCTTTGTCCATTTGGTCAAGTTCTTTTTGGAGGTCTGCAATTTGCATTTCTTTGTAGAATCTTTTGAACCTTCCAGTTTCAATGAGAAAAGCTGAAACTTCAAGAGCATCCCTATAGGTATAATTAGACTCTTTGATAATTTGCTTTTTGTCTTCATCCATGTAGGATGAGGTATTATTTATATTGGCCATACTTATTACAACCCACATATAATAATTAATATAATATTTTATTATTACTTTTATATAAAATTTTTATTATATTTCGACACATAATTCTCTGATGAAAATATTAATTAATGATAAAAAATAGATTATTAAAAGTTGTAAAATTAATTGTAATCCGGTTTTTAGCATGTCTTATATTTATATTGATGAAAGTGGAGATTTGGGAACTAAAAAAGCCAGTTCAAAGTATTTTGTCATGGCAGCTATCAAAGTTGAGGATTCAAAAAAGCTAGAAAAAATAATTAAGAAAACGAGACGAGATTTTAAAAAGAAAATGTTGACCTCCAATGAAGTTAAAGGAGGAAATCTCCCATATGAATTAAAAATTAAAATCCTTGAAAAATTAAAAAACATCGATTATGAAGTTTTCATAATCGTTTTTGACAAAGAAAACAGATTTAAAATAGGATATGGTGATAATAAAAAAGCATATGATATTTTGGCCTCAAGGTTAGCTAAATTAATTAACATTGATAAACCTACCTTCATATTCATAGACAAATCAAAAAACAAGCAGGAAGAGATAGATAATTTCAACGAACTCTTTTTAAATAATCTAAATAATATCAAAAAACAACCTATTAAGATAGAAGACAAGGATATACGGGCTGAACTTCAAAAGAAGTTTTTACCTCCTATAATATTCAAATTATATTATGTATGCTATTGCATATAAATATTTGCTAAAAGCCTTTTCATATTTCCACAGCATTATCATTTAAAATTCTCTCACCCACATGCTGTTCCTCTTCAAAGTTACTAAGATAATTCTTATAGATTTCATCACCTTCAGAAGACAATTCCATAATGTATCTTAATACATCATCTCTTGAATAGCTGAAGTAAATATCTAAAGTTTGACGATTTAATAATTCATTACAATACTTTAACACCCACTTCTGATCATTAGCTACATTAACAATAAAACCTGTAATAGCTGAATCGTTAATGTATTCAGCAACATTCTGATTAGACTTTTCATTACCTGCCTGAGACTGCGGAGTTACAAAAGTTCTTAAAATATTATTTCTAAAGATTTCCGTTTGTCTAGTGTAATCAGATTGATAGTTTTGAAAAGATTTTCAATCTGTAAAATAATCCTATAAAATCAATGTATTAAACATCATCAGAAAAATTTAAAAATAGTAATCGCCATATAATTATACTGTAGTTAGATAGAAAGTATGTAATAATTCCAATATAATAATGTAT
>CACYVR010000278.1 GCA_902777885.1 uncultured Methanobrevibacter sp. | reverse complement strand
TTCAGAACCCACTGCTATTTGCTGTTTTGTATGTTCTGAAAAGGGGGTCGATATTAAATAGTCAATTACTTTGACCTGTGGACAATTTCCAAAAATCTCCTTAAACATTAGCAACACCTCAATGTATAATAATTGCACGTTATATTAAATAAATATTTGCACCGTATAAAAATTATACGTACTTTATATGTTGGAAGATTTTTGTGTAAAATCCATTATTTCCCATTAAATTATGGCGATTGGTTGTAAATAATTTAAAAAAGAGTAAAATAAGGGAATTATAATATTCCCATAGCTTTATTGGTTTTTGCAATTGATTTTTCGTTGTCACTTCTACAACGTTAATGGATTCTTTCCATACTGGAATTTCGTATAAATCATTTCTGCTTCTACCTAATTCTTTAGCATATTCCATTAACTCAGCAGTAGAACCTAATCCTTCTTCTGCAGAAACAACAATAACTCTTGAACGTTTTTCCAGTGCTTCAACAATTTCAGCAGTTTCCACATCATTATTGATTTCAACCATGATATTGTGTTGGTGCATTAATGTGGTAGGCACGAGCAAAGCCATTGTAGTAACATCAATACCGTCCATAACGGTTTTTACGTCAGGACCGTGGTGAGAAGGTACTTTTGGAGGATTTGGTACAATTGCATTGATTGGACCTTTCTTGATTTCGGATGGGTCTGATCCTCTTCTTACCATTACTGCTCTTACTTTTTTGATGTCTGCTATTTTGTCAATAGTATGTAATGTACGGGTAAGTCCGGTTGTGTTACATGAAACTACTCTGGTGTAGTCTGCACCGTATGAATCATCATAATTGGAAATAGCGTTAAATGAAAGGCCGGTTAAGTCATGGTCTTCTCCACCTTGGTAAATTGCTTTTACGCCGGCTTTTTTATACATTTCAAGGTTTTGCGGACCGATGCTTCCAGGAGTACAGTCAACAACAACGTCAGCTTCCTGAATCATGTCTTCAACAGTACCTGCAATTTCAATTCCCGCATCCTTAAACATCTGTTCTCTTTCAGGAATTCCAATGTATAAAGGATAACCTTTTTCTTCAACAGCAGTTCTTGCTTCGTAGTTTGGTCTAGTTTTACTAACACCAATTACTTTCATATCATCTTGAGCCGCAACAGCATCCGCAACTCTTTTTCCTATGGTTCCATATCCATTAATTGCAACAGTTTTCATTTTAATCCCTTTAAAAATTTAAAATTCAATCTATGTTTTTAAAATTTATTTTTTAAGTTATATATAATTTGATATTTAATTTACCAACTTTTTAATAGTTTTTTTCTTCTCACTTGTAATTGGGGTTTACGTTAAATCCTGCTTCTTCAACTGCTTCTTTAATGTCTGCATCACTTACTTTATCAGTGTCTAATGTTACTTTTGTAATTCCTGAGTCTAAATCTGCTTTTGCATCATCAATACCGTCAACATCAGTCAATGATAATTGTACGGCATTAACACATGATGGACAGTGCATTCCAACTACTTTAATTTCTTTTTCTTCGATTGCCATGTCATATTCCTCCATGTTTTTTATAATTATATATTTCTGAGTTAGTTTTATTTAAATTTTTAGTTATACCTAACTTTTTGTAATCCTTTAGGGATGGTTTGTAATAAACCAATATTCCAGAATATGCGATTACAATAACGGAACCAATATTATGTACCAATGCACCGGCAATTGGATTTAAAATGCCTAAAAAAGCTAAAATCATTGAAATAAAATTTAATGAAAGTGAAAATGCAATATTTAAATTAATTGTTTCTATTGTTTTTCTTGAAATTGCAATCAATTTAGGCAAATCCTCAATATTGTCGTTAATCAATGCAATATTTGCGGCTTCTATTGACACATCACTTCCAATGCTTCCCATAGCTATTCCTACATTGGCTTTTTTAAGGGATGGTGCATCATTTATTCCGTCCCCAATCATTGCAACATTATTGTATTCCTGTTGTCTTTTGCTTATATATTCGCTTTTGTCTTCTGGCAGACAGTTGTATCTGGCATTTGTCACTTTCACTTTTCTTGCAATATAACTGCCGGTATGTTCATTATCTCCTGTCAGCAGTGTTGTTTTTATGCCTAAGCATTCAAGTCTTTCAATTGTTTTTTTGGAATTTTCACGAAGCACATCAGCTAGGATAACTTTGCCAATAACTTTGCGGTTTTTTACAACAAATATTTCGCTTTCACCATTATTTCTATTAATCGGGTTTTTTAAAGAAATATTTTCATCTTCAATCAGCTGTTTATTTCCGGCAATTATTTCAAATCCGTCGACATGTCCTTTCACGCCTTTTCCTATAATCATTTTAAAGTCTTCAACTTTTCCTAAAGTATTCTCCCCATAATGTTTTACAATGGCTTTTGCAAGAGGATGTTCGGATTTGGACTCAATAGATGCAAGCAAATACATCATGTC
>CACYVR010000277.1 GCA_902777885.1 uncultured Methanobrevibacter sp. | reverse complement strand
ATTGTGTGGGGCAGAACATTATGTACGTTATATTAATAATGAAAAATAATTTAAAGTATTACAATAAAATATTTATTCATTGTTAATTTCGATTTTAACGTTCTTAATGTCTCCGTCAACATCTGATGTGTTGAGAGCATTAAGCATACCTAATATGGTTTCTTTAACAATGGCGTCGGCAAATTCATTTAACTCAATGCTGATGTCATTGATTCTTAAAGAAACCTTATTTTTAAAATCTGGACTTGTTTCTTTACCCATTTTTTCACCTGATTAATATTTAATGTATGATGGGTTTGATTATTGAATTAATTTTAATGTATGAAATATTGATTTATTTGGAGGTTTTAAATTTCAAATAATGTATTTTACCTAATAAATAAATCGTTATGAAATATTCACATCGTTAAAATCATTTTTTCAAACCTATAATTACATCTATATTGTTATAGAGTATTTAAATATTTCTGATTAAATTTTATAACTATTTAAATGAGTATTTTCCTAAATTGGGTTAAATTCACTGAATATTAATTTTTGATTTTTTTCGTTAGTAATATGAAAATGTAATTTTTGACGCAGGATTGGTGTTGTCTTGAAAACATTTTCAACAGATAGTTTTAAGTAACATTAAAATTAAATTAATATTTATCTTTCCTAATGAAAGAGTTATCTTATGAAAGTATAAGGGATTAACATGAAAAATGAAAATTTAATAATTTATATTATGATGTTCGGTACGAAATGGGAGTAGTGGGGATATTGCCTCAAATTGCGCAATATTTTAATGTAGATATCACACAGGCTGGTTTATTCGTGAGCCTGTTTGCACTGACCATTGCAATATGTGGGATATTCATGCCTCTTGTATTTTCAAAATTTGACAGAAAAAAAAGTTTCATTTTGGTTTTAGGGGTTTTTACTATATTTTCAACAATAGGTGCATTTGTAACTGATTTTAATATTGCACTGATCTGCAGAATAATTCCTGCAATTTTCCATCCGATTTATTGCGGATTGGCATTGACAGTTGCTGCAGAAATAGTAGAGCCTGAACATTTGTTGCAACAAACTTCGGATATCAATTTTCAATGCTGTGGTTCAGTCTCGTTACATTTCTGGCATTGATAGCTACAATAATCTTTTTCCCAAGCCTGCCGGGCAAGGAACAATCCTATGGAAATCAAATTAAAGTAGCAACAACAGGAATATTTATAATATCTGTTTTAGGAATCATATTCTTAAATGGAGGAATGTATACTGCATATTCATACATTTCAGAATTTCTAAATTCATTAACTAACATATTCGGAACAGAATTAAGCATTGTACTGTTTATATATGGGGTTGCATCAATTGTCGGAAACTGGCTTGGAGCCAAATTATTAAATTCCCAAACAAATAAAACTGTATTGTCATTTCCAATAATCTTTTCAGTGTTGATGATTGGAATATTCATACTGGGCAGTGCTAAAATACCGATGATTGTCTTGATGATTTTCTGGGGACTGCTTGCAGGTATTGGTAATGATATTTCCCAATACTGGATGGTTTCAGCAGCACCTGACGCTCCCGAATTCGCAAATGGAATATTTTTAAGTATGGGAAATGTCGGAGTCACTCTAGGAACAACAATCGCAGGAGCAGTAGTTGCAGGAATGGGCGTCCAATATGTAATGATAGCAGCTGTTGTGGTGATGATTATCGATTTAATACTGTTATCTATTAGAACATACAAATATCCAAGTGAGGCATAAAAATGACATTACCTGCTCAATTCAAAAAGGAAAATTCAGAAAATATATTCATATATCACTATGTCGAAGAAATGATTGCAGATTATACAAAATATGTTAAAGAAATACTCGATGACCCTGACATTACTGTTGCCGAACTGCCATTTCTAATAAGAATTAGATTTAGTGAAAAAACTACACAAAAGGAATTGGTAGAGCTATTTAGAGTCAGTGAAGGATATACTGCTAAACTTTTAAGGAAATTTGAAGACAAAGGATATCTCTTTCGATGCGAAGATCCGACAAACAGGCGTAAAAAAATTGTCGAATTAACTTCTCAAGGAATTGAAAAAACCGATAAGTTAATTGAAAGTAACAAAAAACATGAGTGATGAAGAGGTTAAAACGTTAAAATACTTATTATTCAAAGTAGTTGAACCATAATGATTTTTCAACATCACAAGATTAATTTAGTAAATGGATTGCAATAAGCATTATTTGTCTGGAGCCTGATCAGCTATGCATAATTTGCAAACCTCATTTTCATCATTTTTGGGGACGGACTTCATTAACACTTCTTTAATTCCCATCATGTTTACTTCAAATGAATGAGGTGATAATTTTAGTCGTCAATTGATGAAACCCGGTTGTTTCTTTACTTAGAAACAAATTTGCTATGATGTAGTGGATAATTCTACTACTTTTTCACCATTATCTGTCTGTATTCTATCAAAAAAATCAAAAATTAGTAGATAATAACTATGCTCCCCTTACAGTGCAATTCTGCCCCGACCTAAGAGTTTAGACTGTTTTGTAAATGATTTTATCATATTTTTGCAAGAACGCCATGACCTTTTAGCTCGGGGATGAATTGCACAAATATAGGAATAATTTTCATGACCTCTGATACATTT
>CACYVR010000276.1 GCA_902777885.1 uncultured Methanobrevibacter sp. | reverse complement strand
AGATATACCTGATAAAGATTTATTAGCACCAGGACACAGAGGATGTGCTGGTTGTGGAGCATCTATTGGTGTAAAATTAGCTCTTAATGCTTTAGGCGAGAATACTGTAGCTATTTCTGCTACAGGTTGTCTTGAAGTTATGACTACACCATACCCAGAATCTGCATGGGAAGTTCCATTTATTCATGTAGCATTTGAAAACTCAGGTGCTGTTGCATCCGGTGTTGAATCTGCATTAAGAATACAAGGAAAAGATGATGTAAACGTTGTTGCTTTCGGTGGTGACGGAGGAACTGTGGATATTGGTTTACAATCCCTTTCCGGAGCTATGGAAAGAGGACACAACATGCTCTACATTTGTTACGATAATGAAGCATATATGAATACTGGTATTCAAAGAAGTGGAGCAACCCCATTTGGTGCATCAACTACAACTTCACCAAACGGTATTGGAAGTTTCGGAGAAGATAAACCTAAAAAAGATATGCCAATGATTATGGCAGCTCATGGAATTCCATATGTAGCTACTGCATCAATTGCATACCCAGAAGACTTTGTCAACAAAGTTAAAAAAGCAGCTTCAATAAAAGGACCTGCTTATATCCACTTACAGCAGCCATGTACAACCGGTTGGGGATATCCTTCTGAAAAAACAATTGAAATGGGTAGATTAGCTGTAGAAACTGGATCTTGGATATTATATGAAATTGAAAACGGTGAATTTAATATTACTTTTACACCTGAAGAAAGAAAACCTGTAAGAGCAAATCGAAAAAATACAAAAATACGTAGACGCACAATGTAGTGAATTAGGATTATAGGAGGAAAACTATGGAAAAAATTTCCGTAAACAGCAATTTATGTGATGGATGTCTCAACTGTGAAAACATGTGTGCATCCGTACATACTGCAGCAAGAATAAAAATCATAGAACATGAATCCTCCTTCTATGGTATTGTATGTCAACATTGTGAAAGTGCACCTTGTATTAAAATATGTCCGACCGATGCTATTTCAGATGAAAAAGTTGATACAACTAAATGTATTGGTTGTGGATTATGTGTAATGGTTTGTCCATTTGGCGCAATGACTTATACAGCAAGCATTGCTGAGAAATGTGACTTATGTGCTGATAGGGAAGAAGGTCCTGCATGTGTTAAAGCATGTACGAAAAGAGCTATCTCAGTTGTGGATCCTGCTAAAGTTAAAGCTAAAAATCAGGAAAAATTCATATCAAAGCTTGCAGGACTTTACGAACCAGATTCCAAAAAAGGTGGATTTGTACACGTGCTAGACTAGTCCTAGATGAATAGGAAAATTTCTATGAATTGTTTAAATTGTAAAACTTGTGAAAGTGATTGTCAACTTAAAGAAGTTGACACACCTTCCTTATTTTGTATGAACTGCCAACCATCCGAAGCACCATGCATAAAAATATGTCCGAATAATGCTATTGAAGTATTGGGCGGAGCTATTACCATTAATGAAGAAAAATGCGATAAATGCAAACACTGTATTGATGTTTGTCCTATTGGAGCTATCCAAATTTAACTAGTTTTAAATATTTTAAAAGCCAAAAGTATTAATAATTAAATTTTACAAGGTTTTTATTTTGATTTCAAAAGACATTATTAGAGATAAAGTTTATGAACTTTACAAAGAAGCTGTTATTGTTCTTAGTGATGATGTGAAAAAATCACTTGAATACGCATTACAAATAGAAGAACATGATTTAGCAAAATTAAATATAGAAGCTATTTTAAAAAATATTGAACTTGCAGAACAAAAAGGCATTCCAATGTGTCAGGATACAGGACTACCTGTTGTTTTTGTTAAACTTGGTAATGTTGAAGTTGAAAATTTACGTCAAGGAATTGAAGAAGGTATTAAAAAAGCAACTGAAGAAATTCCAATAAGGCCTAATATCGTAGATCCGCTATCACGTAAAAATACCAACATTAATGTTGGAGACTACATACCTCCAATTGATATTGAATTAATTGACGAGGATTATCTTGAAATAACAATTTTACCAAAAGGATTCGGTTCAGAAAATAATAATGCTATGAAAATGGCACTACCTGCGGAGGGCATTAATGGAATAAAAGAATTTGTAGTCGAATCCGTCCTAAAAGCAAAAGGAAAACCCTGTCCACCAACAGTTGTAGGTGTAGGTATTGGAGGGACCTCTGATTTATGTTTAAAATTAGGTAAAAAAGCTTTACTTGGAAAAGTAGGTCAGAGAAATCCCGATTCCGAAATTGCAAAATTAGAAGAAGAAATTTTAGCCGAAATTAATGCATCTGGAATTGGACCTATGGGACTTGGTGGAAAGACAACTACACTAGATGTAAAAATATTAAAAGCACATACCCATACTGCAGGACTGCCAATTGGCGTTTGTATACAATGTTGGGCTAATAGACATGCAACTGGAAGAATCTACGACAATTAGATTCTTTTTTATTTACTTTTTTTATAAACTA
>CACYVR010000275.1:2384-2936 GCA_902777885.1 uncultured Methanobrevibacter sp. | reverse complement strand
CCAAACATGTTTGCAATAAATTTGGAATAGATTTGGAATAAATTTTGAAGATTGATTTAAATACAGATTTTTATAAATTATTATTCATGACAATTCTAAATATTGAAGTTCTAAAGAAAATAATTGAAAATGTACCTGAAGATTTTGATGTTGAATTTTATAATGGCACTACCAATGTTCCACTTAGTGACAAAGTTGAAATTGATGTTAGTGGCAAAAGGATATTATTCAAATCCTAAATATTTGAATTTTGCAATATCGTAACATGAAACTTTTAATCAAAATACTCCATCTAATCTTCACATTAAATTTTATAATGCTAATCGAATTTTTATAAAAGTAGTTGATAGTCATATAATTTCATCCTACTGCAGAAAAATGAAAATATTTAATTAACATGAGCTCGATAAAAAGTAGTGTTGAGAGAACATAAGTATGACAACTTTCGCATGCCCTTTCATAAAATACCTCAATTATGTTAATTAATAATATTTTACTTTTTTAAATTATATATAATTAATAGCTACTTTTTCTTTTCATGAATATTAATTC
>CACYVR010000275.1:0-2377 GCA_902777885.1 uncultured Methanobrevibacter sp. | reverse complement strand
TCATGTTGCTGTTGGCATAATACAATTCAAATTATCTACTACTTTTTCGATTTTTGTTTGATAGAATACGAACAAATAATGCTCGAAAAGTAGGTGAATTATCTACTACTTTTAATAAAAACAAGTATTATCTATCTTCAAAATAATTATTTAAAAACCAAAATGAGTTTATCAACTCAGAGTTGATAAACTCCCTAACAAAGGACATACTTCCTAAAAAGAGTATGGTTTCCAGGATGTTAAATCACTTCATTATCCCTTAAAAAATCAATTAAATTCAAATGAATTATTCCATCATGAGACATATCCACATCATCCATGGTTATTACGTATTTTGGATAATTATCTTGAATACTCTTTAATGGTTTAAATTCTCTTTCAACAGTTTCTTCACTTGCCAATAAATAAGAAACTTGAATGTAAATGAGTTTGTTTTGTTTTTTGCATACAAAATCCACTTCCAGGCTATCAACTTTGCCGATGGTGATTTCATATCCTCTTCTTAAAAGTTCCAAATAAACAATATTTTCGATTACACGAGTGATATCCCGTTGATTGTTTCCTATTATTGCCTGTCTAAAACCCAAATCACATAGATAATATTTTTCATCATATTTTAATATTCTTTTACCCTGTAAATCTTCGCGCTTTACCTGATAAATCAGGCATGCATTTTCAAAGAATTTCAGATAATTGTAAATTGTATTTACAGATAAGTTTACCATATCCTGCTTTAGTCTTTTATGAATTTTATTTGCGGAAAATGGCTGGCTAATGTTATACATTACAAATCTCATAATCCTTTCCAACAAGTCGACATTTTTAACATTATTTCTTTGAATTATATCTTTAAGGACAATAGAATTGTATAAATCCATTAGAATTAATCTTTTATCATCGCCACTATAGTCAAATGTTGAAGGCATACCCCCATCTTCCAAATATCTATAAAAATGAGATTTAAAATCAGAAGTAATTTCATAGTAATCAAGATATTCCCTAAAAGAAAATGAATATATGTTTAATTCGACATAACGGCCAGATAAATATGTGGCAAATTCTCCAGACAATAATTTTGAGTTTGATCCAGTAAGGTATATGTCATAATTTTCTTTTGCAAAGTAAGAGTTGATTAATTTTTCCCATTGGGGAACAACCTGTATCTCATCAAAAAATAGATAAATTTTGCCTTCAATATTTTCAGTTTTATGAGATATGAACTCTTCAAGCTTTTTAATATTATCTATTTCAAAATAATCACTTAATTCAAAGTTGATCCAAACAATATTATCTTCAGGTATTCCTTGTTTTATTAATGAATCAATAATGGATTGATTTTATCAATATAATCTTTTCTTTGAATAATCATTAAAATCACACTTCTTTTTATAATTATTAATTTATCATAACTATCATATAAAGTTTTCAGTATAATGAAAAGTAAATAATAAAATCAATATTGTTTTCAGTTAAATGAAAATCAATATGAAAATTAGAAATAAATATCAAACCTATGAAATTAAAAATATAAATATTAAAAGTAAAGAAATCAAATTAATCTTTGTTACATATCAATATAGCTAGGTTCCATAACCTCTTTTACAACATCACCATCATTAACTTCCCCAATAAGCAAGGGTGAATCAGGATTATGCAACTTTTGATTCTTTTTGACCAGCTTCATGTTGCTGTTGGCATAACAATATAGAAATTATCTACTACTTTTAGTGAAATTTGTTCTACAACATACGAACAGATAAGGGCGAAAAGTAGCGGAATTATCTACTACTTTAGCAATAGATATTAAACAAATATTACTTATCAAATGCTCTAACAAAAATTGGATATAATAATCATTAACATATATAAAACCAATTATAAAAATTTTTAAATTAAACCAAGGAGGAAGTGTATGCCCGAATTCAAACTTATTGAAAAGTTACTATACAAAAGCGAACAGAACGATATAGAAGCTGAGTTTATAATTGGAAACGAAACATTATGGTCAAGTCAAAAAGTCATAGCAGAAATATTTGGAACAACATCAGCCAATATTTCAATGCATTTCTCAAATATAATCCAAGAAGGAGAGCTAGATGAAAAAGAAGTAAGCATATCTTCTAAAGACCTTTTTAAAGACAATCCCAATTTTATTAAGAAATCCTTAAAAAAATCAAATAATCGAGGTAGGCCCCAAAAATGGTATAATCTTGACGCAATCATATCAATAGGATACAGAATAAACAGTAAAGAAGCAACACAGTTCCGCCGTTGGGCCAATAAAATATTAAAGGAATATATGATAAAAGGATTTGTCATCGATAAAGAACTTCTGAAAAAAGGTGGAAGATTTACAGAAGACTATTTCGATGAATTA
>CACYVR010000274.1 GCA_902777885.1 uncultured Methanobrevibacter sp. | reverse complement strand
CAGAATTAATATTTTTCTTTTCATTTTTTTTCCTCAACAATTTTAGTAATATTATTTATTAATTAATTATTATGAGATTATCTTTGGAGTAATAAGTTATATAATGTTTTAGTTTTTCGTTTATTTTCCCTGTTTGGCTTTATTAATGTAAAAAAGATGTTTTTTTTTAAATAAAATTTAAATATTTGTTATTCTAAGGAAATATTGTCATAAATTAATTTTTTTGTTAAATAATTTGTTTTTTTATATAATTCTTTTTCTTTTGTGTTTGTTTTTCTTTGATTTAAGTAATACTTTTTATTTCTTCTTTTAACTTAAGTAATACTTTAAGGGCTTTTTTTCTAAAAAAAGTATTAAATAGTTATTTAAATGGTAAATAATCATAGTAAATATTAATAACTTATTTAATGTTGGTGAGTAGACTTGTTAAACATAAAACATAAATTTATTTTCTTATTACTTGTAATGCTGATTGTGCTTGCAGTTGCTCCTCAAATTTCAGCACATGAAAACAGCACTCATGAGGATTTAATTTTACAGACTGATGACTTAAATAATGTATCTATTGACGATTCCGATGTGTTATCATCGGATTTGAAAGGTGCCACTTATTATTTCAACAGTTCATCAGATGTTGATGGGGACGGATCTAAGGACAATCCGTATAATCATATTGATTATTCAAGGTTTCAGGTGTCATCAACGCTTTACCTTGCTGATGGGGAATACAATTTCTCTCAGAACAAATATGTTAATGGAATCAATTTGATAGGCCAGAATGTCGATAAGACCATTTTAAGATATACCGGACCTGATAAGACTGGAATATTGTTCATTGATCCAGGAAAGACTTTCATCGTTGAGAATGTGACTCTTATAGGATTCAACATTGATGTTGAAGGAGGAACATTTTATGCAAAAAACACCGTAATTCGTGATGCCACTGCGATTCCAACATACACCGAAGCAACCGATCTTGTTAATTCCGCATCCAATTCATTCGGCGGTGCCATTAAGGCCTACAAGTCAGAATCAAACTCACCATTAATCTCGCTTGAAAACTGTACATTGGTAAACAACACTGGGGAATATGGCGGTGCAATTCATAGCACTGGTGGAAGATTAATCATCAAAAGATCCAATTTTTTCAATAACTATGCATATAACTATGGCGGAGCAATAGTTGCATTATATGGATGTTCAGTAGAAATAGAGAACAGCAATTTCACCAATGACTATTCAATCAACGATGCTGGAGGGGCTTTTTATCTGCTTAAATCCCAATTGAAGGCATCAAACTTGTATGTTTCTAATTCTTCCGCAACTTTTGGGGCAGCCATAACTGCATTGGATTCAAATATTGCATTGACACATTTCACCGCTGAAAACAACACTGCAAAGTATGAGGGGGGAGCCGTTTATGCATTGTATAATTCGGTATCTTTTATAGACTCAGTATTTAGAGATAATCATGCAAGAAATGGGGGAGCCAGGTGCGGTTCATTCGATGATGAACTCAATAGACAAGATTTTTTATAACATCTATGAAGGCAACCATGCGCCTGTAGAAAATGACTTTTTCGAAACAAATGTTACCATGGTGACCCTTAATGATGCAGAATATACTATGGTTTACAAGGATTACGAATATTATGGATTCATACCGACTTCCTATGATTTGAGGGAGTTCGGAATGGTCACACCCGTCAAGGACCAGCAAAGTGGAGGGAACTGCTGGGCATTTGCATCCATAGCGGCATTGGAATCAGCCATTCTGAAGGCATCAGGCATGAAGCTTGACCTTTCAGAAGAGAACATGAAGAATATCATGCAGAAGTATTCCGACTATGGATGGTCCACAATCGAAACCAACAATGGTGGTTATGATGACATGGCCTTGGGATATCTTGTAAATTGGATCGGACCTGTTTTGGAGGGAATCGATAATTATGATGATTACAGTATGCTGTCTCCACTTCTGGACCCTATCACTCATGTTCAAAACATACTCTATATTAAACGCGAGGGATACACAGACAATAATGCCATAAAGGAAGCGGTAATGAAATACGGCGCAGTTTCTACAGGAATATTCTTTTCAGGATACTACTTTAATGATGTGACAAATGGATATTACTGTCCGATGCCTACATATGCAAATCATGGAGTTGCAATTGTCGGATGGGACGATTCATATTCAAAGGATAATTTCTTTGCCGTTCCGGAGGGAGATGGTGCATGGATAGTCAAGAACAGCTGGAATACAGACTGGGGAGACAACGGATATTTCTATGTGTCATATTATGATAAGGTGTTTGCCGAAGTCGGAATTCCCGATGCAACCTATGCCTTTGTATTCAATGATTCTGCAAAATACGAGAAGAATTACCAATATGACCTAATCGGAAAGACAAATTATTTCGCCACTGGTAAAAATACGGTATGGGTTGAAAACATATTCAACGCAACAGGTTATGACATGTTGGCAGGTGTTTCAAGCTATTTCAGAAAGCCAACCGAT
>CACYVR010000273.1 GCA_902777885.1 uncultured Methanobrevibacter sp. | reverse complement strand
ATTAGTAATTGGATCTGCAAGTGCAGATAATGTCGAATTAAATGAAAATTTAGAAGCTTCATTAGATTTAGATGACGGATTATCAGTTGATGATAGTCCTGCTTCAAATCCTGATAGCAAGGTTTCTAATCAACTTACAATAAGTAATATTGATGAGGAGACTGACACTACTCAAAGTGTCGACGAGGATTTAAACGATTTAAATTCTAACGACGTGGTTTCTAATAATGAAGATGCCACTATCAATGCAAAAGATAGTGCAAAAAATATCAAAGCAGAAAATGATGGTTCAGACAATCTTGGCGCTAATGCATTTGATTTGCAAGTAAGATGTTTGAATGATTCAGTGGAAGTCGGCGACACAGTTTCCTTTGAAATTGTAGGAACTAGCCATGGAGACGCTTTCCAAGGTATCATTCCTATTAATGTAATGTACCGTGAAGATGAAATGCATTATACAGGTTATACTGCAGGGGTAAACCCTAATGTGCCTGACTGGTATGATATGGGAGCCCACATTATGGGGCCAAATCACAGTCAAGACTGGTGTGACCACCAGTTTTTTGGCTACAACTGTAGTGATATTCCATTTGGTGAAGGATATTACTTTAATTTCACTGTAAACTTTGAAGCTAAAAAACCAGGTAAACCCCTGGAACTTATACTGTCATTGAAGTTTCAAACAAGCCTGCTGCTGAAGTCAGGACTCTTGTAAAGGAACCTGCTCCAAATTTCATTTTGGAAGATAAGGTATTGACTCCAATAGTTAATGTTGGTGATACTGTAGCTTTTGAAATTTTTGGACGTAACATTGGTGGAGCATACACAGGTCAAACTCTTCCTATTCGCATTCAATATGACGAAAAGGAATTGCATTGTATAGGTTATTCCATTGGTGTAAATCCTGATGTTCCAGAGATGGATTTCTCAAACAACTATCAAGTTGATATCGGTTTTGATGGATTTTATGATTCTGTCAATGTAGATTACGATTGTGGAGGAAACTTTGCTCAAGGGCATTGCTTTAATTTCACTCTCTATTTCAAAGTAATCACTGATGAAAATCCTACACCTGGATGTCATGCATATATGCCTTGGAATGATAATGGAGAGGATTGGCCTGAAGCAATCAATACAACAAGAATCTCTCTAGATTCAAGCCTTGAACGTTTGCTAACTCAAGTAAATCATGATGCATCATTTGGGGATGTAATCGGTTTAGGTTCAAATCAAAATATCATATTTACAAAGACTGCTACCCAGGAATTTGTAAAGCCTGGAGATGCAGTTGACTTTGTAGTATATCTTGAAAACCTTGCTGATGAAGGTCTTCAATGTAAGAATTATCTTCTTACACTTTATGACTATTATCCTACAGATGGATTTAAATACATTGGCTATGATGTAGATTCTGAATCATCAACCCATCCTGACAGAATCAATGTTGAAAAAAGATGGGATGGTCATGTACAGATTACTCAACAGTTAGAAAGTAATTATTTCGCTGCTCATGAGGTCTTAAAGGTTGTTTTACATTTTGAAGCACTTAAAAATGGTATTCTTTGTAATCATTTGTTCTTGAATGATTTAAAGGAAGAAAATCATATTACTGGAAGTGTAGTGTCTGGAGAACCTGACTTGAATTTGACTAAAACTGCTCAAGAAAAGCAAGTGGACCTCAATGACCATGTTTTCTTTGACATTGTTGTCAAAAACGATGGGGACATAGCATTCTATGATCATGCAAATCAACTTCATAAGCTTGTAATCATTGACAGCTATCCTGAAGGATTAAAATATATTGGCTTTAAAGTCAATGAATTGACTCAAGAGGGTACAGTAGCAGTTAATGATAGTGTTCAAGGTGTTTTAAACATCACTTACACATTTGATGATGAAAACTGGCATCCAGACACTGAAAAACGTTTCGAGCCAGGAAGCCTTATTAACATTACCCTTGAATTTGTTGCTGAAGAATATGGTAAATGGACAAATAATGCTAATGTTTACTGGAAGTTTAAGGATTGGGGAGAAGAAGCAGCAATCAATGTAAGTTCCGAAGACTCCGTATTAGTTGGAAAACCTGAATTCACTATCGAAAAGGTCGCTAGTGAAAAAGAGGTTAAAGTCGGTGATAAGGTAAGCTTCAAAATAACCTATACCAAT
>CACYVR010000272.1 GCA_902777885.1 uncultured Methanobrevibacter sp. | reverse complement strand
AATGGGTGAATTATACATTGGTGGTGTAGGTGTAGGTAAAGGATACTACAACATGCCTGAAAAAACCGAAGAAGTATTCCTCGAAATCGATGATATTCCATACTATAGGAGTGGGGATTATGCAATTGCTAGAAGCAATGGTGAAATCGATATTAAAGGAAGAATCGATAACCAAATCAAGTTAAGAGGTTTAAGAATAGAAATTGGTGAAATCGAATCAAATATCAGTAAATATCCATCAATAAAACAGTGTGTTGTTGTAATTAAAGAAATCAATAACAATGACCATTTATGTGCATATTATACTGCAGATGATGAAATTGAAATAGTTGACTTAAAAGAGTTCTTAAAAGATAAGTTAACTAAATATATGGTTCCTACAGCTTATATGCAGCTTGATGAGATGCCGCAAACTCCAAATGGAAAAACTGATTTGAAAGCTCTTCCTGAACCTGAATTGGATTTAGAATATGTAAAACCTGAAAATGAAACTGAAGAAAAACTCTTCAATATTGCAGTAGAGCTTATCAACACAGACACAGATAAATTCGGTACAACCGATGATTTATATGCAATAGGATTTACTTCATTGATATTGATGAAATTCAACTCATTGATATATGAAGAGATGCAAGCGAACTTGGATATTTCAGTATTATTTGATAATCCAACAATTAAAAAGCTTGCAGATGAAATCATGGGTAGTTCTGATGAGGATTCTGATTTGGATGAAGTTGTTGAATTGGCTAAAAGCATGGATTATTTACCATTGACTGAAAACCAATTGGGTGTATATTATGAATGTATACAAAGCCCTGGTGAAATAAAATATACTACACCAACAACTATAAGGTTTGACAGCAGTGTTGATGCAGATAAATTAAAAGAATCTGCTATTAAAGCAATTGAAGCCCACCCATACCTTAAAACAAGAATCATCATGACCGATGAAGGTGAGATAAAACAGAAAAGAAATGATGATGGTGCAATTGATGAAATTGAAATTGTTGAAGTTTCAAGCATCAGTGATGATGAAATCCTTGAAAATGATGTTAAGGCATTTTCCTTTGGCGATGAACAGTTATTCAGATTTAAAATATATAAAACACCTGAAGAAACAGTATTGTTCTTTGACATCCACCATATAATTACTGACGGTGTTTCACAAATTAATCTATTTGACGATATAGCTAACATTTATGAAGGAGGAGTTGCTTCAGAAGAGATTGTTGATGGATATACTTACAGTCTTTTAGAGAATAATCTTAAAAGCACAGATAAATACAAATCCGCTAAAAAATTCTTCGATGATGAATTATCCCAAGAAATTGAATCAACTGTCTTGACTCCTAATTTGAATGGTAATCCTGATGAAGGTAAATTAAAATCAGTTACTGTAACCATGGATCCAAGTGATATCAGGAAACTCTGTAATGACTATTCTTTAAGTCAGAATGCTGTTTTCTTATCTGGTCTTACATTGAGTTTAAACAAATATACGTTCTCTGATAAAACATTGATAACCACTATTTTCAACGGCAGATCAAATCCATATTATTTCAATACTCAAGGATTTTTAGTAAAAACAATGCCGTTAGTATTTAATAATGAAAACAGGCAAGTTTCTATTAGGGAGTTCGTCAATTATGTTGATGGAGTTTGGAAAGATACAGTAAACAACAGTATTTATCCATATACTAATATTGCACAGGATTATCAGTTAAAACCTGAATTCTTCTTCTCTTATCAGGAATTCCTTGAATCTGAAGATATTACAATCGACGGTAAAGCCTATGAAGGAAAAGAATTGACCGATGAGAATGTCGTAGCTACAGAATATAAGATTAACTTTGATATATTCGTTTTTGAAGACAGCATTGAACTTATTGTAGAGTATAATGATGCGTTATACACTGAAGATTATATTAAGAAGTTCTTGGATTCCTTTAAACTTGTTTTAAATCAATTCATCGAAAATGATGTTGATGATTTAATGATTTGTGATGTTGAATTGGAAACTACAAAAGAATTGCCTAAATTCACTCCTGTGGAAAATCCATTCATACACAAACGCTTTGAAA
>CACYVR010000271.1:1600-2781 GCA_902777885.1 uncultured Methanobrevibacter sp. | reverse complement strand
AAAAAGCTACAGCGACCGTTAAAGAAATTGCTTCGGTTGTAGCCTCAGTAGTTTATTTGGAAGAATGATAACATGGATGAAAAAGACAAAAAAATAGCCACTGATTTAGCATATGAAATAATAAAAGAGGTGAGCAGAGCCATCAGACCTTATGCCGGAACGGAGGAAGCCGGCGAAAAAGTAAAAATCGGGGCTGACGGAACACCCACATCATATATTGACATTATTGCAGAAGATACGTTAATTAATATTTTGAAAAATGCGCCTGTATTATCCTACATCATTAGTGAAGAAGTTGGTGAACTGAAACTGGGTAAGGGAACGAAAAAAAGCATTAATCTAACTGAAGAATTACAGCGTGACGATTTGAATGAAGAAGAAAAGCCCAAATTCATATTTTTAGTTGACATTGCTGTTGCAAATGTTCCTGAAGGAAGATTGGCTACTCTGGAGGATGTGGAATTAGGTTTTATCACTAATTTCGGAAACGGTAACTTCTTTGAAGCCGAAAAAGGAAAAGGCTGCTGGTTAAATAATGAAGAGGTACATCCCAGTGATGTTGTAAAAATCAGCCAGATGACTTTAGGAGGTTTTACAAAAAGTGGAACTTCTTCTGCTTCAAAATTGGTTGATAATGCAAGAAGAATGAGAGTTTTAGGTTCCGTTGTATTGGAATTGTCCTATGTTGCAAGCGGACGATATGATGCATTTCTTGATTTGAGGGGAAGCAGAATAATAGATATTGCAGCATCCAAACTGATTGTTGAAGAAGCAGGGGGAATCATTACCTCAAAGCACGGAGAAAGATTAAACAACAAACTAAGCATATATGAAAAAGCAATAGTCGTTGCGGCAAATAATGAAATAATGCATAAACAAATAATAGACATTTTAAATGACAACATGGCTGATTTCATTGGAAAAATAGGTATTTTAAGCCGTGTCGATCAGGACAAGGCAATATTATTTTCGGCAAAACTTGTTGACTATTTCCTAACAAACGGTGTTGAAGTGGTCGTTGAAAAAAGACTGGCCGCTAAAATCGAAGAACTTAAAGAAAATCCGAAACTTGATAAAATAATTAAAAAGATAATTAAAGAATCCCCCGACATGAAAGAATATCTTGAGGACTTAAATCTAAACATTGACTTTAAAAAAATCGCCAAGGACACTAATGAATT
>CACYVR010000271.1:0-1549 GCA_902777885.1 uncultured Methanobrevibacter sp. | reverse complement strand
TTGAACAAGGTTTTAAAAGGAAATTATCATAAGGAAAAAAGATCCAAGTTAGTTGTCACTCACGAAAACCACCAGTATTATGCCATGAATGAAGTAGTTATAATGACAAACAAACCTGCAAAAATGTTGCATTTTGAAATTCAGGTTGACGGAGAAACTATTGAAGAGGTAAGGGCAGACGGACTCATCATATCTACACCAAGCGGCTCTACGGCCTATGCGATGTCTGCAGGAGGTCCTATTGTTGATCCTAAGCTTGGAGGATTCATCATCATACCGATATGTCCTTATAAACTTGGTGCAAGACCGTTTATTGTATCAGACAACAGTGAAATAACAGTCAAACTGCTTAAGAAAGGAAAAAGTGCAGTGTTTGTAATGGACGGTCAGATTAATGAAGAGGCATCCTATCTTGAGGAAATCAAATTTAAAAAAGCAGAAAAAGATGTTTATTTCATAAGGACAAGCAGCAAATACTTCTATGAAAAAGTTAAAGATAAACTGGGTGAGGGCGGACTCAGCAAACAGCAAGGGTGCTTATAGTGAACATCCTCGTAATTGACCTGACTCATGGAGGAGTTAAAATTGCAGTAAGCCTTGCAAAAAAAGGAGAAAGCGTTTACTGCTATGACATTTACAATACGCTAAAAGACGTTGATAGAAGAATGCTTGAGGTTTATAATGTCAGGTTAATTGAGCTGAAAGATTTAAAAGAATTTAAGGGTGATATAAAAGTCATTTATCCCGTACATTTACCTTTAACCAGTGAAGATATTTCAAAAAATAATGAAAATTTAAATTATACATTTATCACACACCACGAGGCCATAGCTGAAATTTTAAACGGCTGGGGAGAAGATATTGACAAGATTGAAATAACCGGAGTCAAAGGAAAAACCAGCTGTGCGTTTATGCTTAAGGAAATACTGATTGATGAAAATCCGTTGATTCTATCAAGTTTAGGTTCCCTAATCTATGAGGATAAAAAAGAGATAATTCTTCAAAAAAACATTTCCATAACCCCTGCCAACATCAAAGAAACAATAGATTTGGCCCATAAATTAGCCAACCCCATTTGTGATGGAAAAAGTAAAAATCAAATTTATAACAGTGCCATTTTTGAATCTTCCCTTGGCGTAAGCGGTATAGGTGATGTAGGCCTTTTAACAAACATTGTTGAAGATTATCCGATTGCCCAGGGCAGGTCATCTGCAGGCATTGCCAAAAGGCAGGTGTTCAGATGCGGGATAGTGTGCTGTGAAAAGGATTGTCTGGACAAATATTATAAAGACATAGCACACGACAATGTTAATTCATTTAGTTTTGATGACAAAAGCGCCAATTTATATGTTGAAGATGTTGAATATTGCCTTGATGAAACAAAAATCCACATGGTGTTTAATGACGTAAAAACCAAAAGCGGCAAAAGTGTCAGCGGCAAAATGGAGATTAAGACATTTGCACCGGGCAAACATCATGTCATGAATGTTTTGGGCGTTGCTGCAGCTGCACTCTCATTGAATATCGATAAAGATACAATCACCAAAGG
>CACYVR010000270.1 GCA_902777885.1 uncultured Methanobrevibacter sp. | reverse complement strand
TCTATATATTTACGATCATACAGCTTATCAATGATGTCTGCACGAGTAGCCTTGGTACCGAGTTCTCTTTTTTCCAATTCTTTAATTAAAGAAGCCTGATTATAACGGGCAGGAGGCTTGGTTTCTTTTTCATCGGAAATGAGCTCCTTAACAGACATAGTATCCCCCTCTTTAACTTCAGGGAATTTTTCATCGTCAATTTTTCTGAAGGGATAATGTTCCATCCAACCCTTATGAGTAACTCTCCTACGCCTGAAGCGGAATTTTTCACCTTCAATGTCTAAGGTTGTACTCATTGTTTCAAATTTGGCGGCTTCGAAAAATACTGCAATGAATCTATAAACAATCAAATCATATATTTTCTGCTCGTCTTTTGATAATCCTGAAGGTAAAATTCCAGTAGGGTGAATAGCAGGGTGTGCTTCATCATCCTTTTTACCGTTATTAGGTTTTAATTTTGCAGGCAATTGAGAAATATGCTTTTTATAATCATCATTTTTAGCCAACTGTTTGAAAATGGAAGGAAAACCTAAACTTTCAGGCAATTTTTGAGATGAAGTACGAGGGTAAGATGTATAACCTGAACTATAAAGATTTTGAGCAATGACCTGAGTTCTTTTAGGGGTGAAACCGAAGACATTATATGCCTCAGACTGTAAACCGCCCAAATTAAATGGAACAGGAGGTTTGGTTTTAGAATTGGAGATATCAATGCTGTCTACAGTAGCATCTTTGTCCTGACATTTGCTGAAGATTTCTTCTGCCCGTTCACGGTCAAAAATATTGCCGTCAACATGTTTAATTTCAATATCTTCAAAATCCAGAATAGCTCTAATGACCCAATATGGTTCAGGAACAAATTCATCAATTTCCTTTTCACGGTCAACCAAAATGGATAGTGTAGGAGTTTGAACACGACCGACAGATAATTTTAAAAATCGTTTTTTGGATTTGCGAACTGCATTTGACAATGCAATAGAAATATTCATTCCAAAATAATAATCCAGGATATGACGTGCAATACCGTTATCCACCTGGTGCATATCTATATTAATTTTATTGTCGTAAGCGTCAATAATGTCTTTTTTAGTTAAAGTGGAAAATTTCATACGAGATGCTTTGGATAAAGATTCTTCACCACAAGCATATTTTAAAGCATTATATCCAATTAATGTACCTTCAACATCGTAATCACAAGCATGAACATAAGAGTCAGCACCCTTACCAAATTTTTGGATAGCTCTAACATAATCTCGAGTGTATCCGCTGGTCTTTTTATTAACTTCATATGCAGGTGCCCAGTGCAGGTTAAATGAAATGCTGCTTTTTGAAGTATTTGGAATCAATGAATATAAATGACCTACACCAGATAAAACAGTGATATCTTTTGAATCTCTATTTAATGTCCAATATTTTATTTTTTTATTGTATAAATTTTTTTTAGCTTTTGAAGATAATGCTTTAGCTATTTTTTCTTCTCACAAATAATTACTTCATGCATTCTAACAATTACCCCATACAATTTTTTTCAATTAGATTAAATATAAAATAGATTATCATATATAAAAATTTCTATGAATTCACATTCAACAAAAATATAAATTACAATCATGTTGTCATTTAATATTAATTCTTTAATATATTAATCAAAAAGTTAATTACTAACCTACAACAACATATAATTGAGAAAATTTTCAACATTCTTCATTACCCAATAAATAAAGAAATCTAAAGAAATAAATCTTAAGATTATTAAAATAATTTAATGATATACATGAAAACAAGAGAAAGAATATTTTATTATGATTTTTTAAGGGCATTTGCAATAATTGCAGTAATACTTTGCCACATTGACCTATTTTATGGATTTTTAAGTACACCTATAGAACTAATTGTTAAATTAACCATACATGATATTGGAAGAATAGGAGTGCCTATTTTTTTAATGATTAGTGGTGCATTGCTTTTAAATAGAGATTATACATTATCTGACTTTTTAAAAAAGAGGTTTATAAGAATCATTTATCCATTTATTTTTTGGGTTTCACTAATAAGTCTAGGGATGTTTTTAAGTGGTTCTAATTACCATATGATTTGGGATGTAATAGTGGGTAATTTTTCAGTAACATGGTATTTCTGGACATTAATTGGAATTTATTTTTCATTCCCCATCATTAATTCATTTTTAAAAGAATATGGGGAAGATGGGCAGAAATATTTCTTAATAATATGGTTTTTCACAATAATATTAAAAACATTTAATTCATACCCTTTATTTGAAAATTTTAACCTTGATTTCTTTGCGGGTTACATTGGATATCCAATTTTAGGTTATTATTTGAATAATAAGAAATTTAACATTGAAGATAAAAAATTATGTATTATCTCATTCATGGTTTTAATAATCTCTTTAGGAGCATATGTTTACATAGATTACAACAAATTAAATTTGATTAACTTAATTTATCAGAATATTCCGATGATTTTTATTTCCTCATCTTTTTTCATATTTATTAAATCAATAGATAACATAACTTCATTTAAAGAAATAAAAGATAATGCAATTGGAAAAATAATTTATTCATTAAGTATTTATAGTTACGGTATGTATTTTTCACATGTAATTGTGCTTAAAGTTTTATCTTATTTCAATCCACATTCAAACATATTGGTTCCTTTAGTATTATTAGCCATGGTTTTCCTTTCATGGCTTTTAGTATATATTGTTAGTAAAATACCTTATCTAAAGAAGTTTAGTGGAGTATAAATATATTTACATATAGATTATAGATCTATAAATCTAATCGCAAATAGGATATTTACCATTACGATAATAAGCCAATTCTGAGTTATTCATGTCAAATTTCTTACCGCATAAAAAACAAGTTTCAATTTTTTCTTCAGACATGTTATAACCTCTTAAAAAAAAGTAAAAAATATAAATTAAAAATATATTTAATTTATATTATATTTTTGTAAAAGCAAGAGCTCTTCAGTAGATAATTTTCCACCTTGTTTGAATTTTTCAAAGATTTCTTCAGCTCTTTCTTTTTCTTCACGATTTTTATTTGAACCAGAAGAAGGTTTTTTATCAGATCTTCTTTTTCTAGGTTTACCAGAACCTAATTTCTTGTTAATAACATGAATATCACTTAATACAGCTTTAAACTCTTCATGTTTTGCAGAAGCATTGTTACGTGCTTCGATGAAATTTTTATGTGCTTCATCAGCAGCAGTTCTGATATCATCAGTTTTTCTGAAGTAAGTTAACATTTCTTCATGAGCAGCCTGTGCTTTTTCGGAAAGTGTGATAACTTTTTCGTGCTCTTCTTCAGATAATTTTCTTAATTCTTGAGCTTCTTCTTTAACTGATTCATCTTCTTGGATATCCATCAACTGTTTTCTTAAGTCATTAGCGTTTTTAACAAGTTGATTTTCTTTTTTAATATCTAAAACGCGAGTTTCGATAATTTTATCAATTTTTTTGATTTCATTTTCGATTTTTACTTTGTCACGTTTACCAGAAGACCATTCGAGATTTTTAATCTGATTGTTAGCATCGTTACGAGCTTTTTTAGCTTCTTCAACAGATTTATTAATCTCATTACGCTCATTTCTGAATTCAATAGCTTTGTTTAAGTTTTCTTTTAATGAAGCATTTAATTCGTCACGGATTTTACGTTGTTCTTTAGCTATTTTGTTGAATTCTTCTCTTTCTTCGGCGATTTTAGCAATTTCCGCTTCTTTTTCATCTTTTTGTTTTCTTACACCTTCCATAGTGTCAGCAAGAACAAATTCAGATTTTGGAAGATCATTTTTAGATTTTTTAGCTTCAGTTTCTTCTTCTTTTGTTTCTTCAACTTCAGCTACTTCTACTTCTTCAACTTCTTCAGCTTCAGATTCTGATTCGGTTTCTTCAACTTCTTCAGCAACTTCTACTTCTTCAGCTTCAGCTTCTTCATTTTCAACAGCGTCGTTTTCAGTATCGTCAGTGGTTATTTGATTAAGAATTTCATCTAAGACTTTTGTTAAGTCTTTTTCGTCTACTACAATATCAGCTATTTCTTTTACAGAATCTTTTGCATTGAATGCAATTCCGCAACCAGCTGATTCGATCATGGAAATGTCATTTGCGCCATCTCCAACTGCAACTACATCATCTAAAGAGATGCCTGCATTTTCAACATGGTCTTTTAATACATCTAATTTAGAACC
>CACYVR010000269.1 GCA_902777885.1 uncultured Methanobrevibacter sp. | reverse complement strand
TAAAGTATTTGACTAAATTGTCCGCTATTAACGTAGGCAATACTGTAATCCTGTTTTCAACGCTTGTGTTATTGTAGGTTGTTTTGATTGTGTAGTTGCCAGGTTCCAGGTTAATGGTCATTCTTGCAGTTCCGTTTTCATCGCTGGTTCTGGTATATCTTTCCCCATTTATCTCAAATGTTACTGTTTTGTTTGCTTCAGCGATATTTGCCTCAAACTTGGAAGCGTTTTTATAGATTTTAACCAAATCCTCTGTGTAGATAGGTAAGGCAACAGTGTAAACTTTTAAACAAGCTATTTTTCTTTCTTTATAACAGTCATTCCAGGTTTTTCCATCAATAGAAACAAATGAAATATTTTCGATGTAATGCACTCTCATTTCATTCGTTGCAATAAACGGCATATTATTTGTTGTCATTATTGCTTTGAAGATATCTCCTTTTTTAATTGGTATGTATTCATTTAATTTGATGGTGTGGTAACCAACATATGGAGATATTCCTTCCTGTGTTAATTTCAATTCGTCATTGACATAAATTTCAACTGTATAATTGATGTTGCTGTCATTGAAATATGTTCCAACCGCTGCAATTGCATCATTTTCCAGGGCTTCAAAGACATTCATGTAACTTATAGGGCCTGTGCCGTATGAATAATTGCCTAACCATGTCATGTCGTATTGGTAGTTTTTATTGTAGGGCACTGTATTTTCAATCAGGACTGTAGCCGCATAATTAATTATATCTCCCGGAGAATAGCTAAGCAAGGATTTGTCATAATATGAAACATATAGATATCCTTCATTTCCCCATCTTTCTCCCCAGCTGTTTTTAATAATCCATGCGCCATCTCCCGGCGGAGTGATTAGGAATTTTTCTTTTGGGAAATTGTCGTCCCATCCTACAACTGAAACTTCATGATTTGGCTCTTTAGTCTCATTAATGTATTGTGCATATGTTGAAGGGTTATAATATGGATTTTTTTCATTATATACGGATTGTCCGTAATAACAGATATCAAGAGAACCAGGTATAAATATTATGTCCTGGGCATGAAAATCCTGATTTGTCCTGATTACTGGTGAAATTTTTCCCATTTCATCATAAGTGTCTGCATCATGGGTGAATGCGCCAAGCCAGCTTAATAAATATCCTGAGGAAATAGTGTCGTATCCTCCTTCTGATGTTCCGGTACCGTAAATTGAATATCTTAACATCACATTTCGCATGTTATTTTCTGAAAAATCAGTTTTAATGCCTGTAGCTTTCAATAATGTGGATTCTAAAGCTCCTGTCATTCCGAATGTCCAGCAGGCTCCCATCCATCCCTGATTTCTAACTGGTGAAACCCATCCCCAGTCACGTAAATCAAATTTCTTTGGAAGGGCAGTGACATTAATGCTATTGTTCATCAGCGTTAATTCAAGGCATTCTCCACTTATTATTGTTGCGTAATATGTATTGTTTGTTGAAACATTATCTCCGTTAATATATGTATTGTTTGTTAAACTTGAGTTTTCATCGAAAACGGTGTAAACGGGGTTGGCGTTATTTTCAAATACTGAATCTGCAATAATGTATGATGAATCATATGTGTAAATTGAATCTCCTGCACTTGCAGTATTATTGATAAATCTGGATTTTGTAATGTTGCAGCCGCCCATATCCCAGTATATTGCACCGCCATAGGTTGGATAATCATCAATCAATTCAACGCCGTTTGAATCAAAAGTACAATTGTTGATTTCCCCGTTTGCAGATGAAGTAAAAATTGCTCCTCCATTATAGGTTGCATGGGTGTTTATAAATTCCGTATTGTTCACCAGTAAATTTCCATTCAATTGAAGAATTCCCCCTCCAAATTCAGAATATGTGTCTTTAAACAGACTATCGAGTATGCATACATTAAGAGTTTGTTCATCTGACCCGATATCTGCAAAAATGGCTCCCGCATTTTTAGAAGAAGTGGTGTTTATGAATTCGCACTTTTCAATATATAATGCGCCTCCATATCTAACGCCGATTGCCCCTGAGGTGATGTTGGCTTTTAGATTAATAAATCTGGAGTTGACTATTGAAGTTTTACTTCCCCTGAGATAAAATGCCGGGGAATATGAAGAGGTACAATTAACAAAAGTGGTATTTTCAACATAAAGCATTCCATTGGAAAGAGCGGCGATTTGAGAATACTTATTGAACATTTTTGAACTTATATTTGAATTGTAAAGATTTACGTTTCCGTTTTGAACAGATATTGATGAACCGGCAGGGGCATAATTGTCAATGAATCTGATGTTGCTGCAGTTGAGGGTTGCATTGCCGTAAAGTCCTATGGCGCCGCCGGTGTTTGTTGCATAGTTGTTGGAAAAAGTAACATTATTTAATGTCAATGTTTGAATGGTGTATATTGCTCCGCCGTTAGTTCCATTGGCATTGATTAAAACCAGGTTGTTTATTGCCATTAATTGTAAAATCATTTTTATTTAAAACAATTCCTTTTTTAAGCTCATAATCCGTTCCATTATCATATACATAATCTTGATTTATATCTATGCTGCCTGTACTTAAATTTATTTCATCCTGAAGTGCTGTGAAGTTTCCTTCAGCTGAAACGGCACTGATTGAAATTAATAAAAAGATTAAGACAAGCAATATTTTAATCATTTTCATAATTCTTTTCTCCTGCTATAATATGACTTATATTATATTTTTCAATTGATAAAAAAGTTATTATGAAAATTTTAAATTATTCAAAAAGAAAGGGAAAGGATTAAATTATTTAATCCTTTATTGTGCTTGGCTATTCCTGAAGAATTGGTGTATCTTGTGTAGAACACTCCGTTTATGTTGAATGTTACTGCAGCATTTGCCCGAGGTTTTCCCTCACCGTTTAGGACCAATGCGTTAAATGTTGAACCGTCCTTGAAGCGCATTTGCATATCGCTGGCCAGTAATACCGGTAAGACTGTGATGTTATATGACATCTGAAGTCCGGTTAAAGGATCAAGAGCAGTCAGGATGTATTCGCCAGGCTCTAAGTTAATGTTTAACTTGGCAGTACCATTTTCGTTTGTTGTTCTGTTATAGAAAACGCCGTTGATGTTCATGGTAATGTTTCTGCCTGCTATTGACTTACCTGCTCCGTCAATTAATGAAATAAAGAATTGTGAAGCGTTTCTGTAGTATTTGACTAAATTGTCAGCTATTAAGGTAGGCAATACGGTAATCA
>CACYVR010000268.1:409-2004 GCA_902777885.1 uncultured Methanobrevibacter sp. | reverse complement strand
CATAAACTACGGTTTTATAAAAAAATAATGATTTTAATTAATTTAGTCTTTTTCAGATTATTATATATTCAATAAAGCCTAAAATATTAATATGGCATTTTTCAAAAATAATATATGGAGATAATATGGAAATTGACTATCTATCTATTATGGACTTTGCTCTGGAAATAATTATTTTTTTAGTTTTCATGTTTATTTTAAAATTTATTTTTATTAAGCTCGAAAATTCATCCTTCAAATTATTAAATCCAAAAGAATATTTGCCGGAAGAGGAGCTCCATTCATTAAGGCAAATGTATTTTCTGATAATGATGGGTTTGCTGTTTATAAGCGTTTTATATAATGTTGTTTATATTGGAAAAGATTTGCTTTCTTTTGTAATATTCGATATTCTCATTTCCCTATATGTCGCAACCCAACTTGACAAAAGCACTTGGAAAAATTGGATTTTAATAATCTTGTTGATTCCATATGGTTCTCTGACATATTTCCTATTTGGTAAAAGTCTGGTAGGATATTTGGCTTTAATTCACGTTCCAGTATTTATTTACTTTATAAAAGTATATTATGATAAGTTTAGGGAATATACTGAATCAAATGGTTTGGGAATAGCTATACTCTTATTGTTTTCAATAATATTTGTCAGTTTTTTCATAACTCAACTTGCAGAAAATGTTAATCCTTTAAATGCTCTGGTCATGGTTTCAAATGCATTTACAAGTAATGGATATGCTGTTTTAGGTTCATCCATCATTGGTAAAATCAATTCAGTATTTTTGGTTTGGGGAGGTTACTTATTGTCAGGTGTAGGTACTGCAACTCTTACTGCAGCAATCCTAAAAAAACACCATGATGTTAAAAATAAAGAATTATATGATAAAATTGATAATCTGGATAAAAAAATTGATAACCTTGAAGAGTTAATAAAAAATAAAGATGATTAATTATCTAATTTTAAATTCGTTGCTTTCCTCACTTTTCAACATATTTTTGTATATTGCTTTTTTAGTTTGTTTTAATTAATTAATATTGGCTTTAACTGCGGTAATTTTTGTTTTTCCAATAGGATATATGAAAGCATTCCGCAAAAGCAGTTTGGAATTGGTGGAGACTAATCTTAATGTTTGGGTAAAAAGTGGATTGGTTAAAATGATAGATGTGTACTATCAAATTAATAATCCTTAAGGGTATTTTTATAATTGGAATGTTTTTGGAGGTTCTCCTGAAAAATCAGCAATGGTTGCATTACCTGAAATGGTGAATACTTCAAATGTTGGATTTTTGGGAGTTTCATATAAAGTTTTAACTAATTCGTTGGAATCAATTACTTTTTGTTTTAGTTCTATGCTGTCTGTAAATTCAACTTTACCTGAAATTCTTAACCATGCGAATTCCGGTGTTGCAACAACCATTTCGCAGTTTGGATTCGCATTCAATTCCTTAAACATAGGTTTCGTGTTTGCGGTACAGAAATAAGGTTTTCCATTTTCTTCAAAGTAAAAGAGTATTGGTCTAACTTTTGCATTTCCATCTAATCCGATAGTTGCTAAATATATTAAAGAATTTTCTTTTAAAAAATTTATAACTTCGCTCAT
>CACYVR010000268.1:0-400 GCA_902777885.1 uncultured Methanobrevibacter sp. | reverse complement strand
TATAAAGGTTTTTTGTAACTTTAAGGTTACCAGGTAACTTTTTGGTAACTATATTCTTTTAATCCAATAGTTAAAGATTTCTGAAATTTCCTCATCAAAGCTAATTGTCTGATTTTTGTTTTCAGGTATTGCCTGTGCATGACTTCTATTTAATCGAATTAAGTTAACGTTCGGGTTATCATATGTCATCTGCTCAAACGGATATCTGATGATTATGGGTGTGTTGAAACCTACGCCCAGTTCCAATAAAACCAAGCTGTCATCTGGATCTATTTTTTCTAAAAATTTTGAGTAGTTGTCATGCATTTCATGCCATTTTTCATCTTCAACAAAGTAGTTATCTTTTCTGACGTTGATTTCCATATTGCCTTTGCAAACTGGACATACTGGAACCAAATCT
>CACYVR010000267.1 GCA_902777885.1 uncultured Methanobrevibacter sp. | reverse complement strand
GATTATTTAATCAGTGAAGCCAAATATGCGGAAGCCTTGTCTTTAATTGAAAAAACCCTTAAAAAAGATGATGCGGACTATTGGTTATTGAAAGCAGAAGTCTATGATAATCAAAAGGAATATGAAAAATCAATTGATTCCATTAATCATGCATTATCTTTGGATGAATCAGACCACATCAAAATTCATAAGGCCAATACTTTATACAATTGGGCCAAGGTCAGTTATTTTCCAGAACTAGAATATGAAAAAGCTCTTAAGTTGATAGATGAGAGCATTAAGGGAATTCGTTGAAGCTAAAAAATCATATCTGATAGCCCATAAAGAATTCGATAAACTAAAGGAATTTGAATCACAAGTCGAATATTTAAATACCACTGACGATAGCCTGATAATCATTTCAGGAAGTTATTTCTATAATTTTACTGCGAAAAATGATTTGATTGTCAATTTGGTTAAGGAAGAAGATAACGAACACGACCCGGATGCAATCGCTGTTTATTTGGATAGTGAAAAAATAGGTTATGTTGCAAATAGTAATGCACAAGCCAAAATACTCTTTGTTTACTTGGACGAGTATATTATTGCAAAGATATTATAATTGCTTTTTGAATAGAAACGGTGCAACTGCAAAACCAAATAGTGTCATCAATATTAAAAATATTGGGTTTCCTGTAGAATTACGGTCAATGATTTCTTTTTTTACATTCTTATCAGTATCATAATCAAATTCCAATACATCAATTTCCTCTTCTTCGAATGTTTCATCGTTTAGATTTAATGTATCTGATGTTAACCAAACCTTATTAATTTTTTCACCTGCCGTTACTGCGATGCAGGTTATGTTTAATACAACTTCACCATCTTCAACTTTCAAATCTCCAATATCCCATATTCCGGTTTGAGGATTGAAAATTCCTTTAGTTAATTTATGGTAGCAATATTGTAAACCTTCAGGCAATTCATCATATACTTTAGTGTTTTGAGCTATATCCGGACCCAAATTTTGAACAGAAACTGTCCAGGTGACATAATCGCCAACATGAATATTTTCATTATCTGCATCATTATCCAATACCAGATAGGCAGATTTAGTGATATTTGAATCAGCTGCATCGTTAACTTGAACGGAATCAACAACTATTGGTTCAGGATTATTCTCCAGTGTTTGATTTACATCATTTGCACTGACAAAACCAATTGAAAAAAACAATACAATAAAAATAAACACCATATTCAGTTTTTTCATATTTAAAGTTATAATATTCATAATATATAAATATTATAGCCATTATGTTATTATCTACACAAAATCAGATGCATAATCCTCAATCCGAAGTTCATCACCACACCAGACAATGATTCAAAAACTTAAGTTATATTTTTGGTTAATTATTTAAAGATAAAACCACAAATAAATAATAACATTAAGAATTTTTAAATTCGATATTGTTAAAAATTTAATGGGGAAGTAAAAATGCAAATTAAACACAATAAAAGAATTAAATATCCAAGTATGATAGAAGACTTCATAGGCGAATTAACAAAAAACGAGTTTACATACTTCCAATTATCTTGTGAAAATGAGATTCATAGTTTTTATAATGAAACCGAAAGTACCGTTGAATTTAAAGAAAGTTTCTTGAAAGAAACAGATGAAGAAGGAGAAATCTTTTATTTGGATTATGATAAAATATCAACTATTGTTTTATCAAAAACTTCTAAAACTGAAGAAAAAGATGAATTTGATTCATTCAGTGACGAAGATTGGACTGGAGACAGAATCCAATTTTAATTAAAGAATTAATTTTCTTTAACTTTTTTTAATTTTTTTGATTATCTACCATACATATACATTATTTTATTTTAAAGATTATTCTCATGAATCAATATAATTAAAGATTTCATTGATTAAAATAGTAGTTATTATATAAACATATAAAATTATTATAGTTAGATTTAAGATAATATGTCCAAAAGATTTTTTATAATATAGTTCACTTCCTCATCAGTCAATGTGGAATAAAGGGGAAGTGAAATTTCATTTACAAACAGGTTGTATGCATTAGGATAATCCTCAATATCAAAACCCAAGTTTTTATAAGCAGTCAATAAAGGTAACGGCTTGTAGTGAAC
>CACYVR010000266.1 GCA_902777885.1 uncultured Methanobrevibacter sp. | reverse complement strand
GAAAAATGTGAAACTTGCAGTGGATGCGGATTCCACTAAATCTTTAATTCTTTTTTAAACCAGTTTATTGTTTCTTTTAGTTGATTTTCAAAGTGTTCCAAATCAACTTCATAGTTTATTTTTTTCATTTTGCTTACATCAGCCAGGGAGTGTTTTATGTCTCCTTTACGTTCAGGCAAATATTCAGCTTCAACATCATAGCCCAGTGTTTCGCAGATTATCTTGTAAAGTTCATTAATTGTTATTTTCCTGCCTGATGCAACGTTAACTATTCCATTATAATCACATTCACAGGACTTGATGTTGGCTTTCACGACATCTTTTACATAGATGAAATCTCTGGTTTGTTCACCGTCGCCGTATATTATTGGTTTTTCACCTTCAAGCAGTGCACTTATAAAATTAGGGATAACAGCAGCATATTGGGAATTTTTATCTTGTTTTGGCCCAAATACATTGAAATATCTTAAACTAACATAATTTAGACCGTAGGCTTCATGATATGTTTTCAAGTACAGCTCACAGCTGGCTTTTGAAGCAGCATATGGTGATTTTGGAAGGGGATATTCCGTTTCTTTTAAAGGTATGTTTGTATTGTCACCATATACTGAAGATGATGATGAAAATATTATTTTTTTAACCTTATTGGCTCTACATGCATTTAATAATTTTATTGTTGCGTTTAAATTATCATTTGTAGATTTAATCGGATTATCTATGCTTAATGGAACACTTGCCATTGCAGCAAGATGGAAAACATAATCAACATTAATCAATACCTTGTCTAAATTGACTTCATTCAGGTCATTTTCTATTAATGTTAGGTTTTCATGATTGGGATATTTTAGATTTTCAATTTTTCCTGTAGATTTATTATCAATAATAATGACTTCATTATCTTTAATTACTTCATCTACAATATGAGAACCTATAAAACCTAATCCTCCGGTTACTAATACCTTATTTTTTTTCATTTAATCACTAGATATGTATTTTAATTAATTTGATAAAATTTAAGCATTAATTTATTATTTTTAAGTAATAACATTTATATATTTTCTTGATTATAAATCTATATATTAATTATAATGATAAAGAGGGAGTTTTAATATGTTTGAGTTAGTTCATTTTTCTATGAACTCAGCATTAACTGCTAATGTTTATGGTCTTGCTAATATAACACTTGGTTATTTCGATATGATTTTAGCATATTTGGTAGCTATTGTTGTATCCATCATAATTGCATTAATTTTAAGAGTTCCTTTAATGCCTTCTGATAGGTATTCCTTTGATGTTAGTGCTATTTATCCAACTCCAATTATTGCAATTGGTATACTTTCGTTATTTTTAGTTTTAAATTACACTTTTGCATTTAATGGACTTTTACTTGCTGCAATTATTGGTGTTTGTTCTGCTTTGTTCGTGAAATATTTATTTTATTATATATTTCCCGCTCCAATCCAGGAGGAGGATATAAATGAATGAAATTATTGGAATAATAATTGCAACAATTATTTGTTGGTTAAATTTTGTAATTGTTGATACTTATTTCGGACTTCCGGAACAGCCTGGAGTTAAAGGAGCCCGTATTGTAGGTGAATCAATTAAGAAAAGAAATGGAGATATTGCCGGTGGATTTTTCCAAGGAAATGTTTTATGTTCTCCGGATGCATCTGCCGGTACATTGTTGGGTTTTAGGTATTCCTGGAGGTATCATTGCAGCATTTTTAGTTTTAATCGGAAATAGATTATGTGCAGATCCGGGATATGCTGGAACTGTCGGGTCATTAACAGCTACCATGCTTATTTTCATATTCTCATTTGTTGGATTAACTCCTGAAATGTTTATTGTAGGTATGGTTATTGCAATATTGACTATTCAAGGTATCGATCAAGTTAGAGCATCTATCATTCTTGGTAAGATTGCTGAAAAATTTAATAGACATGCTAAAGAGTGATATTTATGTACGTGGAAATTATTGGTGTGATTTTAGTATTTGTTTCATTAAGAGCATTAATAACAAAAAACAGGGCAGAAAGGCTATTGTATATAAATGTTATAGGCTTTGGTGTATCTGCACTTATTGCTCTTGTAATTAATACGCCATTTGCTCTTATGGTTGCAGCAGCATTCTTCATATGTTCTACAATCAGTGCAAATGCAATTGCATACACATTAAAAAAATTGGATAAGGAGATACTTTTAGACTGAGGGGATTTTATGGAGTTTTTCGTATCTATAATTGCAATTGCATTAATGGTTATTGGTGCTTTGGGTATTATTTTACTTAAAAATCCAATGGATAAGGTTATAATGTTTTCCATTCTTGATGCAGGCTTTTTATTGACTGTGGTATTATTCAAATATTTGGATGTGGCTTTGTTTGTTGCATTATCAGGTCCTTTATCAACATTGGTGTTCATAATGGCTATTGTTAAAATCAAAGAAATTAGAGCTAAAAAAGTAGAAAGTGGTGAGTTACATGATTAGCGTACAGTTGTTCTTCTATTTTGGAATTGTTCTTGCTATTGTCGGTAGTTTAGCCACTGCATGGGGTCCTGGAGTTAAAGACCCTATTGTCAGAACATTCAATACTGAAGTGGCATCTATTGGTGTCTGTTTAGTGTTATTGTCATATAATCATGTTTTAGCTTTATTGACATTGGTTGCAACAACAGTTATCATTACTTTAATCTTATTTAGAGCTATAATTCGTTTAGAAGAAATGGGGGCAGATGTATGAAAATTGGAAGAATTTGGAATAAACTGGCTGACCCAAAAAATGTTCCTCGTCTATTTGCATTCTGTTTAGGAATTATTTTGATTGTGGGTTTTGTTGTCCCTATGGCTTTAAATTCTGATCAATTATACACAAGGCCGGCTCCTCAAGAGCAAATTGATGAAGGTCTTGCGATAGCACCTTATGAT
>CACYVR010000265.1 GCA_902777885.1 uncultured Methanobrevibacter sp. | reverse complement strand
AATTCATTGATATCTGGTATTAAGTTCATAGCAGACCCTGAAGATAAGCTGCCTGAAATCGTATACTGGTTGATGGGAAGTTTGGCATCTGTTACAATGAATGAGATAATCATGATTATTATTCCATTGTTTATAGGTTTTATTGTTCTTTATTTGCTCAGGTGGCAAATGAACATATTGGCTATGGGTGATGAAGAGGCACAGTCTTTAGGTTTAAACCCATCAAGAATTAGATTAATAATTATTGCCGCTTGTACGTTATTGACATCAGCTGCAGTATCAATCAGCGGTATCATTGGATGGATCGGTATGATTATTCCCCATATGGCAAGAATGATTGTAGGGCCGGACAATAAGGTATTGCTTCCAGCCTCTTTAAGTCTTGGTGCAAGCTTTTTGCTGTTGATTGATAATATCTCAAGGGTAGTGATTTCAATTGAAATTCCAATTGGAATATTAACTGCAGTCATTGGTGTTCCAATTTTCCTTTATTTAAAAATATTTCATTTTCCTATGAAGATGAATTAATATTTGATAATATTAGTTTTTCTGTTGGCAAAGGGGATGTTTTATGTATACTTGGACCAAATGGGACCGGAAAAACCACATTAATTAAATGTCTAAATGGGATACATGAAATCGACTCTGGTGAGATATTTATTAATGGAAAGGATATTAAAGAATTGTCATTTGCTCAAGTATCAAGACATATCGGTTATATTCCACAGTCTCACATTCCTACATTTCCATTTTCTGTATTTGATGTTGTATTGATGGGAAGGGCTCCTTATTTAAATTTAACAGACACTCCTAAAAAGGAAGACGAAGAAATTGCATTAAATGCCTTGAAAACTTTAGGAATTGAAGATTTAAAAGATAAAGAATACACTAATTTAAGTGGGGGGCAACGCCAATTAGTATTTTTGGCCAGGGTATTATGCCAACAGCCTGATATATTAATTCTCGATGAACCAACATCACATTTGGATTTTGGAAATCAAATAAAACTTTTAGAAATAATTGATAACTTGGCGAAATCCGGTTTATCTATTATAATGTCATCACATTTTCCTGATCATGCATTTTTAAGTTCTACAAAAGTAGCTATAATGAAAAATAAGTCATTTATGGATTTTGGAAAACCTGATGATGTTGTAACGGAAGAAAATCTTAAAAAAGCTTATTCTATAGATGTTAGATTAATAAATATTGATGATAATAGGAAAGTTTGTGTTCCTTTAAAAACAAATTTAAAATTAGGTGATATTAAATGAATCAAGAAGAGTATGAAGAACAGTTAAAAATGGCAGGTGAATTCCATGGCGAAATTTGCGGTGGAATAGCTATTGGTACTAAATTGGCAATGTATGGTTTGGAATTAATGGGTATGGAATTAAACACACGTCATAAAAACTTAATTGTTATTTTAGAAATTGATAGATGTATGGCCGATGCCGTTCAGGCAGTTACAAAATGTTCAATGGGTAAACGTTCTTTAAAACAGGCATATTACGGTAAATTTGCGGCCACATTTTATAATATGGATACCGGTGAAGCTTTAAGAATTATTGATGCTGATGCAAATAGAACGGATAAGAAAAAAGAAACCCGGGATGAAATGATTGAAAGATTTAAAACCACACCTCCTGAAGAGTTATTTGATGTACAAAAAGTTAAAGTAGAGTTAACTGAAGCACAAATGCCTGGTAAACCACATACTACTGAAATTTGTTCTATTTGTGGTGATAAGGTAACTGACGGCCGTCATCTTATGGTTGATGGTAAACCTGTATGCAAACCTTGTGTTGAGGGTGCTTACTACGAAGTCATTGATGAATAAGTAAATAAAGATAGTAAAATTAATTACTATCTCTAATTTTTTCTATTTTGGAATTTCAGAATCCGGAACCTTGTATGTAAATGATACACTAAACGGCCTGTCACTGTCAAATAAAGAACCGGATGACCCTTCAATAATATTTCCTGTTGAATTAAAGTTTTTCTTTTCAAAGGATATTGTAGCTGTTCCATCATGTGCATAAGCTATTACTTCCTGCTGTAAATCAGTATATGCATTTAATGTAAAGTAGTATGTGAAATCCGGCAATTCAGATACAATTTTATTATTGTCAATAAAGCTGACATTATATTTTCCGTTTCCAATACTTGTCAACTTACAGTCGATTAATGTTGTTTTTATTCTTGGACATATTGTTCCAGGTCCAGTATTGTTTTCACCCCATTTTGTGTAAATTGTGGTTCCATACCAGTTTGGACCTAATTGAAGTTTTAAATCATCATCCCATTCTCC
>CACYVR010000264.1 GCA_902777885.1 uncultured Methanobrevibacter sp. | reverse complement strand
GATTTAATTATAAATGGTAAAAAAGCAGAAATCCAGCCGTTAAAATTAAAATCTGATTTTAAGCCAGTGTTTTCCCGTGAAGAATATGGAAAAATGGTTGTCAAAGCCAAAGATTACATTCGCCAGGGCGACATATTTCAGGTTGTTCTCTCCAACAGGATTGAGGCTGAAATCGAAGGAAGCCTCTTTGATACTTATAGGGTCTTGAGAACAACCAATCCCTCCCCATATATGTTTTATTTTTCAAGCAATGACATTGAAATTGCCGGTGCATCTCCCGAAACTCTTGTAAAAGTAAACGATAAAAAATTATACACGTTTCCCCTTGCCGGAACAAGACCTCGGGGAAAAACGCAAAAGGAAGATTTGGAATTGGAAAAGGATTTGCTGGTAGATGAAAAGGAGCTGGCTGAGCATAACATGCTTGTTGATTTGGGACGTAACGATATTGGAAGAATTGCTGAGATAGGTTCTGTAAGTGTAGATAAATATTTGTCAGTTGAAAGGTTTTCTCACGTGATGCACATAGGATCAACTGTAAGCGGAAAGCTCAGAAGCGATTTGGTTTAAGCGGAAATCTGGATACGTGCATTTCAATCAGAATAGCTTTTGCACGTAACAATAAGGTATTTATCCGTTCCGGTGCAGGAATAGTTGCAGACAGCGTCCCGGATAATGAATTTGATGAGTCCATGAATAAGGCAGCAGCAGTAATCAATGCCTTAAAAATAGCAGACGGGGGATTGGAATGATTCTTTTAATCGATAACTATGACAGTTTTGCATATAATTTGTATCAGTTGATTGGTGAAATAAACCCGGATATTCGTGTTTTCAGAAATGATAAAATTACTTTGGATGAAATCGAAGCATTGAATCCTGAAGCCATTGTCCTTTCTCCGGGACCTGGAAAACCGGAAAATGCCGGAATCTGCATTGATGTGGTCCGCAAATTTGCAGGTAAAATTCCGATTTTAGGTGTTTGTTTAGGTCATCAATCAATATGCGTTGCCTTTGGAGGTGTTGTTTCTCAGGCAGAGAGATTAATGCACGGCAAATCATCAATAATTGAACTTTCAGATGATCAAATCTTTAAGGATTTGGATTTTGAAATTACTGTCGGCCGTTATCATTCTCTAAGTTTGGTTGAATCCAGCCTGCCTGAAGAATTGGAAGTTATTTCTAAGGCATGTGATGATAATGAGATAATGGCAGTTAAACATAAAGAATATGATGTTTATGGATTACAGTTCCATCCGGAATCAATTTTAACGCCGGACGGTTTAAAAATAATCAAGAATTTTTGTGAGGGTATCTAAATGATTAGGGAAGCTATTTTAAAGGTTTCAAAAAAGGAAGACTTGACATATGATGAGGCATACCAGACAATGGATGAAATAATGAGCGGTGAGGCAAGTGAAGTTCAGATGAGCTCATATTTGACTGCAATGTCAATGAAAGGTGAAACCATTGATGAAATCACGGCTTCTGCTGAAGCCATGAGAAATCATTGCGTAAGACTCTTAAATGATGTTGAGGCTTTAGAAATTGTTGGAACTGGTGGTGACGGATCCAATACATTCAATATTTCAACCACCTCTTCAATTGTAATTTCAGCTGCAGGCATCCCCGTTGCAAAGCATGGAAACAGGTCAGCATCAAGCAAATGCGGAGCCGCAGATGTATTGGAGGAATTGGGTGTTAATATACATATTGAACCTGAAAAAAGTCTTAAATGTTTAAAAGAAAACAATATATGTTTTTTATTCGCCCAAAATTATCACATTGCAATGAAATATGTTGCAAGTGTCAGAAAAGAGCTTGCAATAAGAACCATCTTTAACATTTTAGGTCCTTTAACTAATCCTGCCGGTGCAACAATGCAGGTATTGGGGGTATATGATAAAGAATTAGTAGAACCTTTGGCAAAAGTATTAAATAATCTTGGTGTTAAATCAGCATTGTCTGTTTATGGTGAAGATGGAATGGATGAAATATCTGCAAGTGACAAGACATTCGTCTGTGAGATTAGGGACGGCAAAACCAAATCATATGAAATTGATCCTGCCGATTTTGGCTTTGAAAAATGTTTGAAAGAAGATTTGGTTGGCGGCAATCCAGAAGAAAATGCTCAAATCACACTTGATATCCTTAAAGGTCAGAAAGGACCAAAAAGAAATGCTGTTGTTTTAAATTCTGCTGCAGGATTATTTGTTGCAGGTGCTGTCGAATCATTTAATGACGGTGTCAAAATGGCTGAAGAGATAATTGATTCCGGCAAGGCATTAGAACAGCTTGAAAAGTTTATTGAATTTACAAACAGTTGATTTTTATGTTGGATGAAATAGTTGAAAGAACAAAAGAAAGAATTGATATGGAAAAATCAATAATTCC
>CACYVR010000263.1 GCA_902777885.1 uncultured Methanobrevibacter sp. | reverse complement strand
GGTAGTGTTGGATTTGTCATTTACTTTTAAATTGACATCTTTAGAAATTTTGGAATAGTTTCCACCGCCTCCATAGGTTACGTTTAAAACATAATCTCCTGCTTTCAAATCAGTCAAATTAACGGTTGCTTTTCCATCGAAAACATTTGCAGAGAAAATTTGGCCATTTACTGAAACATTCACCTTACCTTGCGCATCAACTGGAAGCGCAATTTGAACATGAGCAGTTTCACTAGCGTTAATGTCTGCAACATATACCTTCATCTCCGGCTGTTCAGCTGAAAAAGCCATATTAACAGCAAAAAGAGATAAAATAAAAATTGATAAAATAGCTATTTTTCTCATAATATATTATATATAAAAACTAGTAAATAATATTTAAGTTATTATATTGCAAATAATGGCCTGCCCTACATCACCCAACATTAAAAAATGAAAATGAAAAAGTAAGTTCATTATTTGAATTTGATTTTCTTTAATTTGACAGTCAAAGGTAATTGACATCCAAATAATCCAGCATCATTTCAATATTTTAGATACTTCATTTCATCTTTCTTAGAACTAAAACACAAAGAGGAAGTGAACTGCCTGTTATTATAGCCGCCACCAAAAATAGATTATTATACTGGCCTGTTGTTGCAAATAATCCCAAAAATGCCGGACTAAAACCCATTGCCAAATCAGTGATAAGAAGATAAGTTGAAATTGCATATGAACTTCTTTCTTCAGGAGCATTTTTTGTAACAATGGTATTTGCAATTGAATAGAATGTTCCATAACCAAATCCCGTACATACTGCACAAAGTATTACAGTGACAAAGGAAGGATATATGGCTATTAAAAATACACCAATAGCCTGGAAAATAATAGGTATTATTGAAACTATCCAGTTTCCATACTTATCCTGAATCTTTCCACCCATTGGCCTTGCAACAATCAAAATTATAGAATAAACTATGAAAAACAAAGCAAATGCAGTGAAAGTGGTATTGCTTTAAGTTCCAGAAATCTCTCAATTCCAGAATATTCATGACGAGTATTGTAATTTTCCGTTTTTGGCTCTTTTATATCAACAAAGAATATGCACACCAATGCTAAAACTGCAAAGACAGTAGCTATAATAAAACAGCTTTCTGCACTGACATTATCGATTAGATAATTTCCAATTGCCGGGCCGATTCCAACAGCCAGAGGAGTTCCTATTAAGAAATATCCCATTGATTCTCCAAAACGTTTTTTAGGAAAGATTGGAGTTGCTATTGTAATGATTGCTGCACCTGCAGCACCCATACCTAAACCATGAAGAAATCTTACCAACAAAATCATCTCTATTGAATTGGATATGAAATACAAAAAGCAAACAATCAAATGCAAACCCAAAAATACATAAGCAGTATTACGCCATCCCCACTTTTGAAGAGCCATACCCGAATGTGCTAAAGATATAACCCCCCCAATAACATAAATTCCGGATGCCAACCCGGCAACAGATGCGGAGGCACCCATGTTTGTAGTATACTGCGTAATTGGAGACATTAAAACATACATGACAAAGGATGTGAAAAATAATGCCCCAAATATCAGAAAGAACTGTGACGTAAATATTTTATCTTCATTATTACCCATTTTTAACCCTACTATGTTTTTAATCCATGATTATTCCATCAGTAGATTTAGCGAAAGATTATGTCGTGCATAAAATTCATACAAGTTGAAGTTTCATCAATAACAATAGTATTTTACATGAAAACACACTTTATACAAATAGTATGTTAAAAATAATATAAAAAATTTTTTAGATGAATTTCAAATCGCCCTTTGTTTTTCCAAACCTGGTTCCATTAGTCTTTCCATTTGGAAGGGTTGATACAATAGTGATTGGATAATCATCCAAAGGACTAATAATCATGGTATGAATTACATCTTTTCTTGTTTCAATTGATATTTCATAAGAGTTATTCTTTTTTACAAGACTGCCTTTTAAAAAAACCTCATTGAAAGACTCATCATAGAGATATGCAGGTAATTCAATATCCAATTTAAAATAATTCAATAATTCTCTTAAAATCATGAAAATCAAAAATAAAAAAAAATAAAATTAACTATGCTTTAATAGTTAATTCTTTAGCTAAATTACAGGTATTATAATCACCGGTACCGTTAAAAGTACAGTTGAAAGTATATTTGCCAGGATTTACACCGGAAATACCGAATCCTAATTTACCGTCATTGCCTGTAGTAAAATTGATATGATTTTTTTGACCGGCCTCATCAATGACAAAAATGTCAACTACCTGATTGGCGATAGGAGTACCGTCTTTTGCAGTTAAAGTTAAATTAAAAAAATCACCGTTTTTTAATGTATCAGGGCTTGTAACTTCAATATGACTGTCCTGAGCAGCATATACAAAGGACACTGCAAGAACAAGTACAAGCAATGCAAGGATTATTCTTTTCATATTTTCACCTCTATTCCAAATTTGGCAGATATTTTTGATCTGACTGGTAAGATGAACCAATCAATTCGCCAGTTTCAATGTCATATTGCCTGAATCCTCCATCCTTATATCGGACTTCACGATACTTGCCTTCACCGGCTTGGAAATTGGTTTTTATTTCTTCAGATACGATATCTGCATCTTGAGACACTAAGTTTTTATTTTCATTAGGATTATTTTGATTAATCAAAATCACCTCCATCAACTAAAAAACTTATAAGATTTCTTAGTATCTGAAAATAATTTGATTTTAGTATTTAAATAATTTATTGATTTTTTTGAATTTTTACCACACTCAATTAAAATTACCTCATGAAAAAATATTA
>CACYVR010000262.1 GCA_902777885.1 uncultured Methanobrevibacter sp. | reverse complement strand
ATATAAATATTTATTCTAAATACCAAATAAATTCAATTTTTAGAAATATTTAATAATTTTTATTTACAGTATTTTCATGAATCTATCTTTTATGAAAACCGGACTGAATTCAATTATTGGTGCTGTTGAATTGCCAGGTTCACATTTAAATTCAACAAAATTACATTCATCATCTTTTATTATTTCATTCAAGTCAATATCTTCAAAAGAATAGCTTTTTAAACCAACACTTGAAGCGATTTCTGATAAATCCAAATCTTTTGCATAGGTTTCCTGATTTCCTGTTGAACCATATGCGCCATTGTTTATCACAATCCATGTTAAATTCCTAGGACTGCATGCATTAACTGTAACTAATGAGCCCATATTCATTAAAAGAGCACCGTCACCATCAATAACAACAATATCCTTATCCGGCTTTGATAATGCCAGGCCGAGACCTATTGATGATGCAAGTCCCATTGACCCAATCATATAGAATGTTTCATGTCTGTCCCTGATATCGTAGAGTTCTCTTGAAGGAAATCCTATGTTGCATACAATTAACTCATCATCTATTGATTCCATTATTTTCTCAATTGCATCTCTTCTTTGCATATTATCACCAATATTTAATCTCCAATAATACGGACACTGGTTTTCCTTCTTCCAGACTTAATTCCCATGAGTTTTTAATGTCTTCATATGCTCCTTCAGGAGTTCCAGGTTTAAAGAAGTTAAAATTCATTGCTTCTAAAATCAGTGGTGTTGACTGACCCATTGGAATCTGGCCACATATATTTTCACCTTCTGTTCCTCTGTGGCTCATTATCATTAAAAGGGGAAACTCATATAATTCAGTCAATGATTTCAATGCGTTTATTGAATTTCCAAGGCCTGAATTTTGCATAAGTATTGCCGGCTTTTTTCCTCCAAGAAAAGCTCCGGCACATAGTCCTATTCCTTCTTCTTCTCTTGTAACAGGCACATGGATTATTTCATCATCTTCATCAATCATTTCCAATAATCTAGATAAGTTAACGCATGGAACACTTACAATAAAGTTTATTCCCGCATCTTTCAGTCCATTGTAAATAGCTTCTGTACTATCCATATTTATCATCTTTTTTAATCTTTAAACATATTTTATATACTTTATTTTCTTAATTAATGTTTAACAGTAACATATATATTAAATTATATACTTATTAATATTTATGTTTGATAAACTACCAATTTCTTCAAAAACAGAAAAAATTCTAACTAAATCTTTGGATGAGGACATTTCTGTTGATGAAGCAAACTATTTGATGAATATTAAAGGTGCTGACTTATATCCGTTACTTGCAACTGCCGATTATTTAAGGCATGAAATTGTTGGGGATGATGTTACTTTCATAAATAACTGCAATATCAACTTCACTAACATTTGTACTGTTAGATGTGGATTTTGCGCTTTTGGAAAGGATGCACTGTTAGATGTGGATTTTGCGCTTTTGGAAAGGATGCAGATGACCCTGATGCATATATTTTGGATGATGAGGCTATTTTGGCTAAGGCTCAAGGCGCTGCTGATAACGGTGCACGTGAATTTACACTGATGGGCGGTGTACATCCGGATGCGGACATTGATTATTATGAACATTTATTGCTTCTTCTTAAGGGAGAATTTCCTGAAGTCATGATTCATGGTTTTTCACCAACGATGATTAATGATGCGGCTGTCGCATCAGGCATGGATATGGCTGAAGCATGTGAAATATTGAAGGCTGCCGGGCTTGATACGAAATTTTAACGGATCGTTCACGTGAAATTATTTGTCCTGAAAAGGTCAGTGTAAGCGAATGGATTGATGCGGTTAGAACCGCTCATGAAGCTGGCATTCCAGGTTCTGCAACTATTATGTATGGTCATGTGGAGACATTGGAAGAGCGTGTTGAGCACATTGATATTATCAGAAGACTGCAGCAAGAAACTCACGGTTTTACGGAATTTATTCCAATGACCTTTATGCATGAATATTCACCTATATTTTTGGAAGGTCAAAAAAATCTTGGAGCTACAGGAACAGAGGATTTGAAACTATATGCAGTTTCCCGATTGATGCTGAAGGATTTGATTCCTAACATTCAGGTTTCATGGGTAAAGATGGGTTTCAGATTCGCTCAGGTTTCACTTACTGCAGGTACCAATGATTTGGGCGGTACCTTGGGTGGTGATGAATTGTCTGCAGCGTCCGGTGCTCCTGATGGTGTGGATGCATCTATCGAAACTTTGGGAAGCATTGTAAGAAATCTTGGCAGAAATCCTATTGAGAGAAATTCCAAATATACAGAGTTCTATCCTATCGAATAATTAACAGTAGTTTATCTGAAGATGTATTAATTTATATCTTCAATAATTTAATTTACAGTGACATTTCATGAAATTTATAGTAATTGACGGACTTGATGGGTCTGGAAAGGATACGCAGGTAGAATTGCTAGCAAAATATTACAGAAATCAAGGAAAAAATGTGGTTGTGCGTTCACATCCGTGTGATGATAATCGCTATGGCCGTAAATCTAGACAGGCCCTTTTGGGAAAGGGTAAAATTAATCATATTAAGGCCACTATTTATTTTGGACTGGATGCAATCAGATCCGTTCGCAAATATAGTCATGATGACAGCATTGATGTTTTAATTTTTTCAAGATATATTTTAGCTGTAATGTATCTTCCCAATGTTGTCAATACGATTACTTATAAGATTGTCTGTGCCGTACTTCCTACTTCCGACACAATGTTTTTTTTAGATGTTTCTCCGGAAGAATCCTTAAAAAGGATTGGTTCAAGAAATGAAGAAACAGAAATGTTTGAAAATATTGAATCACTCACTAAAAACAGGGAAATCTCTAAAAAATTTACTTATAACTGGAATGTTGTGGATGGAGACAAATCAATTGAAGATATCAGCAGTGAAATTATTTCAATATGTCGGGCTTCGGACTAGTTATTATTATTTTTTTAATACTTTAAACACAACTTATAAATAGTATAAAAATATAATATATACCTATGAGTGAAAAATTACTAGACCATTACGAAGAAGAAAACAATTATGAAGAGGTAATAAGGTTAATAGACGAAATGATTTTAAACGACCCTGAAAAAGCCTCATCACTACTTTTTAGAAAAGCTGAAGCATTAGCTGCTCTTAAAAAATGCGACCAAGCAATAACCACACTTAAAGTATATGTAAAAGACTGTTCAAAAAAAGAAAAAATCAAATCATACATATTGATTGCATCCTGCTATATGAATATAGAAAATGATAAAAAAGCAGAAGAATATCTTGTAAAAATACTTGATATAGATCCTGAAAACGATATTATTTTAAAGCAATTGTCCTATATGGCCTACATCAACCATGATTTTGAAAGGTGTTGCATATGCTGAAAAAGTAATTGAACTGGATCCAACAAACCTGGATGTTTTTGCCACATTAACGATTGTTTATGAAAATATGGAAGATGAGAAAAAATTAAAAGAAGTGTGTGAAAGGATTATCAATTTAAATGATGATGGAACTTTACAGATAATACTTCTAAAAGCACAGGCATACTTGGAATTAGGAAAAAAAGATGAAGCCTTTGAATTTGTTAATAAAGCTATTAAATTGAATCCATATGATCCATTTCCATATTTGATGAAAGGTTTATTATTTAATAAGCTGGACATGCCCGACAGGGCCGAAGAGTGCTTTAATGAAGCATTCAGGCTAAATCCGGAAATACTTTCAAGCATTGAAAAATTAAATTAATTATAGAATTTTTTTTTAATTCTATAATATTTCTTTTATGCCGCTGTCTGTAATAATCATCAATGAATTAAGATTTTCAAGCATTAATGAAGCTATTGGATGGGTCTGT
>CACYVR010000261.1 GCA_902777885.1 uncultured Methanobrevibacter sp. | reverse complement strand
GTGTACTAAGACTTTGATATCTTCTGTGCGATCTAAAACACCTTGTATTTTTGCAATAGCTTCAGATTTATTGTATTCTTTAGGAAGTGAAATTTTCCTTGAGAGTTCTTCATCCAAATTATCTGCAAGTACTTCGGTGATTACTTTCAATCCACGAGAAGTTTTTTCGTATGCTCTAATTCCCATTACTACGACCGGAGGGACTTCCAAAACAGTCACAGGAGTGAAAACATCCATACCGTTTGTTGGAGAGTTTTTATCATTGTCAGTGACTAAAGCATGAGTCATACCGACCTTATACCCTGCGAGGCCTAGTCTTTACTCTAGGGGTTTCTTTTGCTGCTCTTTTTCTTGGACTGTAAGCAACAGACCCTTTTCTTGGCTGGTGATGTCTTACCATTCATTAACCTCCTTAATATATATTTTCCTTTATTTTAATCATATTCAATTTTTTAATAGCTTGAAATAGCTATGCTGGTAAAATTACATAAAATAATCTTACCGAAATAATAAATAGCTGTAAAAATCATACAACTAGATAAATATTATTTTAATATATTCTATATGAGCTAAAATTTATTTGAAGCACAATAAAGAATTTATTTAATGTATAAATAATTCTGCGCTAAGTTATTTTTGGCGAGTCCCAAAAATATCAATGTATAAAAAGTTGAGCAAATAATCTATTAGCAGTGTAAAAACTAATAAACAAAGTGAATTAAAATCTCATAAAGTTAAATAAAGAAAGCGTAGCGACAACTGCCTCTTCAGTTCTAACAGTTTCAGTACCCTGACCAGGAATAGTATTCAACTTAATTAAATCCCAATTAGGATTTGAAACATCTTCTTGAATTGAAGAATAAGGGCCACCAAACAAAATAGCAATATTTTTAGATTCTTCTACTTTATGCTTTAATTCATCAAAAATAGAATCAATATAATCTCCATATCTTGTGGTTTCAATTACAAGATTAGGTTTAATTAATTTTAAGCTATTTTTAAGACTCTTATTCGAGGATATTACATTATATCCCCAGTAAACGTCATCTGGTTTATCAGGTGTGACTATTACTTCTTTCTTAGCTATTTTAACAATCCTAAAGTCAAAAATTTCTTTGACTGTAAGCTGTTCTTTGCAGAATGCAAGTTTATCCATACCTATATCAACAAAAGTTCCTTTTTTGTTTCTTTTTACAGTGAAACCTTGTCTATAATCACCGACGTCAGGTTGATTATTCAAAGGATGATGCGGAGTTCTTAGTGGCGGGAGTATTCCTACATGCTTGAGTTCTTTTTTTATTGGAAAAGCTTCTTTCCTCAGATATTGAGGTGTGTCCATAAAACTTAAAACTTCAGCCATAAAGGCTCCATCACTTTCCCCATCTTCATTTTTCATATGGTCATCATTATAAATAACCACATTATCTGCTTGAAACACGGCTAAAGCTCTACCTAAAATCCCTACTTTGTAAGTACGGACTTTGAGATCTTTAGACTCAGAAAGAAATGAATTTGGAATAAATATAGATAGCTCATCTTTATACATCATACATAATATATTATGTAAAGTATATAAAGATTACCCTACATTTATAGCTTCACTAAAATAGATTTACACATTTTAAAGTATTATATCAATTATAATACCTGTAGCTCTTTTTATGCTACCAACTTTTTTATACTCAGAGAATATATTAATATTATATATTAGGAATCTACTATATAAAGGTATTGTTTTTTTGACTGAAAAAAGAAAAAATGGAACTTGTGAAAAAAAATTAAATCGAAATCAGATTATTTTTGACCTTATAACAATAACATCAACGTTTTGGAATTCATTTTTATGAAATTCATATATTTTAGGAATTGGAAAGGAATATCTGAAAATGTGGGTAATATCAAAAGAAAGATTTTCATAATAGTTAATCAGAAATTCCTCAGTTGAGGCCATATGAAAAGAATACAAAACATCAGCATCAAATTATTTAAATCATCATCAAAATCAAAAACATCAGATAAGATAAATCCAATATTGTCAATCGAAAAATCACTGGCGGTTTTTAAAGCCAAATTTATGGATTCCTCATCAATGTCGATTCCAATAGCTGAATCGGCGCCTAGTAAACAGGAACCTATGGAAAATATTCCGCAACCGCAGCCCAAATCCAAAATATTTTTGTTTTCAATGTCTCCCAGAGATAATGCATTCCACAACAAATCAGAAGCGATGACAGAGGGAGTAGCATACTGTTCAAGCTCTACTTTGGGTTTTGGATGGGGAGGTATAGATTGAATCCTCATTTCAAGATGTTTTTTTCTCTTAATTTTTTTCATACAATCAACAAATTTATTATTTATAGTAAATATATTTAATATCATAAAAATTACTTTGAGGTTTCAAAATGTTTGAAAAAGTATTGATTGCAAACAGAGGAGAGATAGCCATCAGAGTTATGAGAGCATGTCGTGAACTTGATATGAAAAGTGTAGCAATATACTCTGATGCAGATAAAACTTCTCTTTATACAAATTATGCGGATGAAAGTTATCCTTTAGGTAACCCTTCTCCTGCCAAATCTTACTTAAATATTGAAAAAATCATCGATATTGCACTTGATTGTGGGGCTGATGCAATTCACCCAGGATATGGATTTTTAGCGGAAAATCCTAAATTTGGAGAGGAATGTGAAAAAAATGGAATTAAACTTATCGGACCTAGCGGAAAAGTTATCCATGAAATGGGAGATAAAATCACATCCAAAGCTTTAATGAAAAAAGCTGGCGTACCAGTTATTGAAGGAACACCTGAGGGAGTTTCAGATATTGAAGAAGCTAAAGAAATAGCTGCACAAATTGGATATCCAGTTATTGTTAAAGCTTCTGCCGGTGGTGGAGGTATTGGTATGCGTGCAGTTTATGAAGAAGAGGAACTTGTACGTGCAATTGAATCCACACAATCTGTTGCGGCTACAAACTTCGGTGACTCCACAGTATTCATTGAAAAATACCTTGAAAAACCAAGACATATTGAATTCCAGCTTTTGGCTGACGAACATGGAAATGTCGTTCATGTGGCGGACAGGGAATGTTCCATCCAAAGAAGACATCAAAAATTGCTTGAAGAGGCACCTTCCCCAATCATGACTGAAGAATTGAGGGAGCAAATGGGTGGAAGTGCAGTTAAAGCTGCAGAATATATCGGATATACCAGTGCAGGCACCGTGGAATTTCTATATGACAATGGAAACTATTATTTCCTAGAGATGAACACCCGTATTCAGGTGGAACATCCAATTACAGAACTTGT
>CACYVR010000260.1 GCA_902777885.1 uncultured Methanobrevibacter sp. | reverse complement strand
GTCGGGTCTTCATGACCAGTTACGAGCGTAACTGATGTTGCAACAGCCCTATGGGTTACTGGCAGTCCAAGTGATGTTGGTGCTCCGATAGCTGAAGTGACTCCTGGAATAACTTCAAATTTGATACCATGTTCCATTAAAGCTAAAATCTCTTCTCCTCCACGACCAAAAATAAACGGGTCACCCCCTTTAAGCCTTACAACATTCTCATGTGTTTCAGCCTGCTTTATAATCAGTTCGTTGATTTGGTCCTGTGTTTTATAATGTTCGCCTGCCTTTTTGCCAACATATATTTTCTCTGCTGTTTCAGGCGCATGGGCCAATATCTCTTCATTAGCCAAATAATCATATAAAACAACATCTGCTTTATTTAAAGCTTTAACTGCTTTAAGAGTTATTAAATCCGCATCTCCAGGTCCTGCACCAATTAAATAAACTACCATTTAAATCACTTTCAATATTATATGAATCCTTTAAAGAAATTTAAACCGTCAACAGATCCCAATATTTCTTCACAAGCCCTTTCCGGATGAGGCATCATTGCACAAACCAATCCGGATTCATCACAAACGCTTGTAATCGCTTCCATTGATCCGTTAGGGTTTTTATCTTTAAATTGCAATACGATTTGGTCCTGATCTTTTAACAAGTCAATATCTTCTGTGTAAAACCTACCTTCAGCATGAGCGATTGGTATTTTAACAGTTTGACCTTTCTTGAAATCTTTTGTAAAAGGAGTTCTGGTATTTGACACCTTCAAGTCAACCCATTCACAGTTGAATTTAGGGTTTTCATTTGTTATGAATATCCCAGGAACAAGTCCAATCTCTCCTAAAATTTGAGCACCGTTACAAATTCCCAAAACAGGTTTTTCTTCTTTAACCAATGCTTTAATCCCATCGATTACTGGCGTGATAGATGCCATTGCACCTGCCCTTAAGTAATCTCCATATGAAAATCCTCCAGGAATTACAACACCATCAAAATCAGTCAAATCCTCATTGCTCCACCAAACGTATTCGGCTTCAAGACCGACCAGTTCAATAGCTCGGGCTACATCCCTGTCACAGTTGGTTCCGGGAAATCTAATTACACCGATTTTAGTCACTTGAATCACCTTATTTACCGCAAGCCATGTTTTGAGGAATTACGTTGATTTTATAATTGTGGATTACAGGATTGCAAAGTAATCTTTCACACATGTCTACAACATTTTCTCTAATTACTTCCCTGTCTTCTCCATCAATTTGGAATTTGATAATTTCGACAGTTTTAGTATTTTTAACTTCATAACCTAGTAAATCAAGAGATCTCTCGATTGTTGTAGCTTCAGGGTTTAACATACCATCTTTTAAAGAAATTTTAACTTCAATATCAAAAATCATTTAAATCACCTTTTCATCATCAGGAATAATTCTATTATAAACTTCTATATAAGCATCCATAACTTCTGAATCCTTACCTTCTCTGAATAATTCTTTATCCAACATATCTAACGTTTCAGCGTCCCATAATCTACATCCGTCCGGTGAAATTTCATCACCCAAAAGAATGTTTCCATCCTTATCCTTACCGAATTCCACTTTGTAATCAACCAATATGATACCGGCATCCTTAAAGAATTTGGTTAAAACATCATTGATTTTTAAAGCTTTTTCGGTTAAAATATCGATTTCTTCAGGTGTAGCTATGCCTAATGCATTGATGATTGAGCGATTAAGCATAGGGTCGTGGTATTCATCATCTTTTTTAATACTTTACCGTCTTCAATCGGATATCTGCGAACCAGACTGCCCGTAGCGATGTTTCTCACAATCACTTCAATAGGAATCATGTCTAGCTTTTTAGCCAGCATTACGTTCTCTTCAGGCAAATCTATAAATTGTGTTTCAACACCATTTTCCTCTAAAACCTTAAATATTTTAGCTGAAATAACTGCATTGTATGATCCTTTTTTGTCCATGACTTCCTTACGTGCACCGTCGCCGGCAGTCATGTCATCACGAAACTCGATGATAACCTCATCATCGTTTTCAGTAGTGAATACACTTTTTACCTTACCGGAATTAATTAACTCTTTTTTCTCCATGATATCAACAAATAAATTTTTAAATTATTATGCTATAATTTTTGTTTTAAATGCTATATAATGTTAATTAAAAAAATGTTGTGAGATGATTATGTGAGTGAATTTTAAAAAAGTATTAATTAATGAGCCAATATCAAAAAAAATAAAAATGGTTATTGAATATAACCAAATTAATTATCGTTTTCTATATGCAACAGCAACCACTGCACCAATAGCCACCTTTTAGGTTGTTGCTTTACAGGTTTTTTCACAGTCTTGTTGGTGTTGTTGACTACCTTTTTGGCAGGAGTTACATTAGTGTTATTTGTAGTATTGCTCGTATTGGTCTGATTAGTGACCGTTACTTTAGTAGCATTTTGAGTTACCACAGGCCCTCCACTCGCATTACCTGCAGGAGTGGCATTTTGAGTTGATGCAGGTTGACCGCTTGCATTACCTGCGGGAGTGGCATTTTGAGTTGATGCGGGAGTAGCATTATGATTGGTAGTGTTGGATTTGTCATTTACTTTTAAATTGACATCTTTAGAAATTTTGGAATAGTTTCCACCGCCTCCATAGGTTACGTTTAAAACATAATCTCC
>CACYVR010000259.1 GCA_902777885.1 uncultured Methanobrevibacter sp. | reverse complement strand
GGGTTTTTATTCTTTATATTGCATCTTGTTGGTATTTTTTAGCTTCCTGGTTTACGATTCTGGAGCTATTTTCGACTTTTTTGTATAATTTTTTAAAATCACTATTTTTATCAATTATTGTAAGTAACGGCTCTGATTTTTCCGTTATTGTTCCTATATGTGGCAAATCATAGATGTTGTCCAGATTAATTTTTGAATATTTGTTTCGACATGGTGAATAGATAATCTTTTTATATGCATAATATTTGGCCTTTGGGATTTCCACACTTTCATTTAGGCAGCTTTTTATATGGGCATCAAGCATGTTTATCTGGAGTGATTTTTCAATGCATTCGAATGTTCCCTGAATTCTCGGGTTGACTTCGATAACATACAATCCGTTTTCATTATGGATGTAATCCACTCCGTTTGAACCGATCAAATCAAATTTGTATGCCAAATTTTGTGATGTTTCAATCATTTCATTATTTATTTTATCTATATCTTTTATTTTTGTCAATGAGCTTTCATCAGTTAAAGGCAGGATATTTCCAATATAGATAAAGCTATTATTCTTTTTAAAATCATTTTCAGTTAGTAATCGTGAATTCATTATGCTTTTTTTATGGTCATTGCTACCAAGTACTGACGTGCTTAAGTTGATTCCTTCAACATATTCCTGAAGCATAAATTTTTCACCATCATTTAATTGAAGATGGCTATCATTATTTAAAAGATTAATATCATAACCTCCGGATCCTTTAACTGGTTTTATGATATATTTAACATCAGGTTTATTTTTACTAATTTCAATCGCTTCATCTACATCTTTTATTAAAAAAGTGTCAGGAGTTTTAAATTCATCTCTGATTTCTTTGTAAAACTTGAATTTGTCCTCGATTTTTTCAACCTTTTTATTTCCCAAAATCTTTTTTTGGTCTTTTTTTGAAAAATTATTTGGTGAAATTCCAGATATTGGGATGATGTAGTCAACTTCATCGATATAGTCTTTTGAATACTCCAAAATGCGTTCGCTGTTAAAGTTGTCTTCAAAAATGCCTGAACTTTCATTATCCTTTTCTTCAAGAATTATTTTTTGATTTTTTATCAATGGTGTGTCTGATGTTGAAAAATAGCTTGTTGAAAAAACATCATAATCGAGTTTTAATGCACTATTAAGCATACTTCTTGTATTAATTCCAATAAGCAGTCCCGAGCGGAGTCGAACCGCCGTCTCCGGGTCCAAAGCCTAGAAGGATTACCACTACCCTACGGGACTATGTTGCAATATAACAACATTTTAATATATATTTTAAGTAGTATTTAAAGGTATCGTTTTATTCTAATTTTTTGTAAAATAAGCATTCATTTTCCCATTTACAATTTTTACAGACATTTTCCACCTTTTTCATTGTATTGAATTTCAATGACACTTCATTAAATAGCTCTAATGAATTATATTCTTTTTCTAAATTAAATTGTGATAATACTTCATCATCCATTTCAACGATGATTTCATTTTGTTTTTTATTTTCACACACATTGTCATTTAAATTCGGACATGATGAACAGATATCGTCTGGTTCATTTGTCAATGAAACAATACAATCCTCGGATTTTCTTAATTCATTAATTCGTGTCATATTTAAGACAAAGTCTTCGCTGTAGCCATATCCCTGAAAACCTAAAAGACATAATAAATGATGGCCCCGTAATTTAATTTTCATAAAAATCTAAAAAAATAGTAAAAAGGTTAAAAATTAACCTTTTATTCTTTTGGTAAAAAAACTTTGGATAATCCGGCAGTACCTGCAATTTTAATAAGATCTCCAAAGATAAATGGAACAAGACCCATTAACAATAAATCTACAACTCCCAATACAGCACCTTGGGTCAAGTAAGCCCACAATGCTAATCCTATAAGACCTGGGATGTAAATTAATGCAAAGTTAGCTACGCCGATAACTGCAAACATACGGGTAAAATTACGTGCATTTGCATATTTTTTAGTAATATAACCTATGAAGTATGATGCAATTATAAATCCTATTAAATATCCTCCGGTGGATCCAAGTAGCACATCCAATCCGCCAGTCATTCCTCCAAACCATGGGACGAATGCGATTCCCAAAACAATATAAATTATTTGACTTAAACACCCGTATTTTTTACCAAGGAACAGTCCTGAGCATAAAACTGCAAATGTCTGTGCAGTAATTGGAACTGGTGTCCATGGAAGAGGAATAATGATTTGAGCCATTAAACCAGTGATACAAGCCATTAAAAATGAGAAAACAATTTTTGTTATTGTGCTAGATTCGTCAAATCTTTCAAAGATATTTTTTCTAGCAGTATAATAATTCTCAATGTTTATATTCATTATTTTTTCCTCCTTATTTAATTTCCTTATTAATATTTGTTGCTATTAATATTTATAATTATAGCAATTAATTATTGATGTTAAACATGCTTAATGTTGGTATAGTCTGATATTTCTGAGTTTATTGTCCTTATATCATTTAAATTCAAGTCATGAACATCATCATGGCCCGTTATTCTTGCAAAGGTCTTTAACTCTTCAGTTGATACTTTTAGATAATTTTCAACCCTTTTGGCAGCCAAATTTTCTTCCAATCTTTCACGCATTTCCTCATCCTGTGTTGCAACGCCGACAGGGCATTGACCGGTATGGCAGATCTTGTATTGCTGGCATGCGGCAGCTATCAATGCTCCAGTACCGATTGCTATTGCATCAGCCCCCATGGCTAGTGCTTTTGCAAAATCAGATGATAATCTTAATCCTCCAGTAATGATTAAACTCATATCTGAGTTATTTTCATCCAGATATTTGCGGGCTCTTGATAGGGCATATATTGTCGGAACGGAAGTTGAATCTTTAATTATTTTAGGGCTTGCACCTGTTGATCCTCCTCGTCCGTCAAGAGTTACAAAATCGGCTCCGGAATATATTGCATATTCCAAATCCTCTTCAATATGTCCTGCTGCAAGTTTTAAACCGATTGGTCTGCCTTCGGATCTTTCACGTAGTTCGGATACTAAATTTTTCAAGTCTTCTTTTGAGTTTATCTCAGGAATTGTTGCAGGTGAATGGAT
>CACYVR010000258.1 GCA_902777885.1 uncultured Methanobrevibacter sp. | reverse complement strand
AATTTGTAATTCCACTAGCTGCGTGAGTTCTGTAACAGCCAGCACCTAAAATTGCTACTTTCATTTTTAAATATCTCCTTTATATTTTACCACTTTGCTTAAAAATTTTAATCTTAAATCGCATCACCAATTCTATTAATGGAATTAAACTTTGTTAAATTAGGGAAAATATATGAAATCATGTTTGAAAACATGATTTTTTGATTATTTAAAGTTTTAAAAGCCCATTAAAAACTATTAATCGCCTATGCAAATTTAGCTAAAAAACTAAGATTACAAGCAAGTAATACTTAAATGAATTTTTTAAGATTTTAGTAATACTAATTTACAAAGTAGTAATAATAAATATGTTGTAATACATATTTAAAATTATTTATTACTCTTTGAGCCATATGAAACTAAAAGTAATACTGCCAAGAGAATAATCGAAAAAACACCAAAAAGAGTTAAAAAATAACAAAATTTTTATATTATAGAAAAATTAAATAAAAAAATAGCAATAGTAATAAAATTTTATATAAAAGTATTACTTTTTTATATGTTTTCTAGATTTTTGTAATAATGCCTAGAAAAATTTAATAAAATCAAAAAATTTTTAAAAAAGATACATACTGAAAAGACTCAAAATTGAGGGAAAAAATGTACGAACTTATTAAAGAATCAATCAATAGTGACGAAAGTGCTTTGGAATTAGCAAAAGCAGAAAAAGATGTAGTGGCAGTTGTGGACGCAATATCCGATTTAAGTTTTGAAGACACCATGAAACTCGGAACCCGTTTTAAGAAGTTCCCTATAGGATGTGACTTAACTGAAGTTGTGGTTGGAACCTGTGCATCAGATTTGGAAAAGATGGAACTGTTCGGCAACTGCATGCTAGCTAACATGATAGGGGCACCAATACACATTTGTGCATATGCATTTTCAGACATTGCAGAGAAATATGGTCAAAGAGGAGTAGAGATAATGGAAGAAGTCTATAACATCACTGACGTCCCATTGGATCTTGACCATTTCGGAAAATACGGTGCAATGAGGTTCCCTAAGCACATTGTAGGATGTGGAGGAGACTGCTATAACAAAGGCCCAAGCTTTACAGAGTGTCCAAGAGGAAGGATACATGAAAGATTGATTGACAAGGAAAAGGCAGAACTTGAAGATAAGGAAAAATGGGTTCAATTATCATCATCTGTTGCAATCAACTTAAGCAGTGAACAATGCAATGACGGACATGCTGCACCTCTTGAAGAGGCTGAAGATTTGGCAAACCTTGCAAAAAAATATGGAAAAGGATTGGAAGCGATCATGTTTGTTGGTGACGGATACGATGAACTGATTACCGGCTTTACAAAAGCAATAGAAATGGGCGTGGACGTATTTGTAATTGAAGGAGGGCCATTCAACAGATGCGAAAACACAAATGAAAGCTTTGCTAAGGCAATAGCTATGAGCAGAATCTTATGTCCTGGAAAAGTGGTGGCTACCAATGGAGCTTATGAAAGCGAATGCAGAGCAGGACTAAGATCTGGATTGAATGTAATAATCACTGGTTTTCCTAAAAACCATCACGGATACATGTGCGGTTTTGAACCTGGAACTGCAAGAAGAGGAAAATTTGGCCTTCCAAGAGTGATAAAAATCATGAATGAGGAAATCCAAGGTGGGCCAACAAGAGTCCCTGTCCAAAGGGATACCCATGCAGTTAAACTAGCGGGACCAGAGAACATTTATCCAAAGACAATTGGTTCATTTTCAATAGGTGATGCACATTGGGCAACAATACAAAACTCAAAAATGTATAAGGAAATGTATTTGCCAAAAACCTTAGATGAAATTGCAAATAGCGTTAATGGAAACACTGTTTCACTCCATGGCGGAAGGTTCGTTTCATGGCTCGTTGCAAAGGAATTGGATAAGCAGGGAATAGATGAAATCATCATTACTGACAGCAATCCATGGGTTGAAAGGGTTACTGCAAATAACTTGCAGGAAGAATTGAATGCTTCAGTGCATATAGGCCATTGCAATGATAGGGATTCTGGATATATTGCAAAAGAATCAATTATCACTACAACAATTCCTAAAATACATAATACGATTAAAGCTAAAATCCCACATGCCATAAACATAATTTAGAATTGTTGATTATTAAAGAACAAAGCATAAAAAAGTGTGAAAAAATTTAATGATAATACAAATTGATAAAAAATTATTAAAAAAGTAATACTTTTTTAGAAAAAAGTAATAAAGTTTTTATATGA
>CACYVR010000257.1 GCA_902777885.1 uncultured Methanobrevibacter sp. | reverse complement strand
AAATGTATTATTCAAGTATTTAGCATCACCATTATATGTTGCAACAACAGTATAAACACCGGAAATAGTGGTAGCTACATTAAACTCAGCAACACCATTTTTAATTTCAGCAACATATTTAGTACCATTTACATTAATTGTAATCGCACCAGTAGCATCAGCAGGAACGCTAACAGTTATCTTATTATTTGCACCAGCATCAACATCACCAGCAGCAATATCCATTACAGGCAATTTCTTAGTTATATTAAACGTAGTTGAATTATATGCATTAGTATATTTATTATCTCCACCATATTTTACAGACACATTATAGGTTCCATAAGCTAAGTTAGGAACAGATAAAGTACCAATACCCTTATTTATAATTATTGCATAATTTTTACCGCCAACAGTAATAGTTGCCACACCAGAAGCATCTTTAGGCAAGGTTACAGTAATCACAGCATCATCCCCAACATAAATATTAGGAACATCAACTATAATACTTGGATTAATACGATTACCATCTTTTGAAAGAACACCTGTGTATGTGCTATTTACATATTTACGGTCTCCAGCATATACTACAATAAATGGATTATCGCCATCAATTAAATCATTTACTGAAATTGTTGTTTTTCCATCCAATAATTTTCCAGAAAATGTTTTATTATTAATTATAATTGTTACGATACCTGTTGAATCGGTAGGTAGTGTTATAGTTACATCACTTGAATTACCCACAATAGGAGAACTTGATACATTCATCAAATAATCACTTATTTTGTAAACTTCAATTACTACTGTATCATTACTTGGTGCATATACATCATTACCTAAAAATTTAACAGTTATGTTATAAGTACCATTATTTAAATTAGGAATAGAATAATATGAAACTAAATCATTAACTTCTAAATAATATTTATCCTCGCCAACAGTGATTAAAACAATACCATTTGCACCTTCAGGTAATTCAATTCTAATACTGCCAACATCATCAACGAATATTTTTGATTTTTCAAGAGAAATAGCGACATGAGAATTATGATATTTAACTTCAAAATCAACAACTTTAGTTAAATTAGCATAATCATGATTACCTTCAAAAACAATCATTAATGTATGGTTTCCATTATTTAAGCCAGGTAAATTAAGATTACCTTCACCATCTACAATTAAAACTTTTTGATTTTGGAGTTTACCATCAATATAAACGATTAATTCACCATTATCAAAGTTTGAACCAATAGGAATTACTGAACTTTCATTAACTAATATAACAGGAATATTAAATTCTAATTCAGAAACTTCTTTATCCTTTACAGTAAAACTTGTACTTTTAGTACTGCCTAAATAATAATCATCACCACTATATTTCATATCAATGAAATATGAGCCTGTTAAAAGATTATTATGAGTGACGACATTACCTTTTCCATTTACTAGAGTTACAGTATAATTCATTGAATAAGTATTATTACGAATAATTAACAATACTGTACCATTACCTGAAGCTTCAACATTGATTACAATATTATCTCCAACACGAATATTATTTATATTTTCAATATTCGCATCAACAGCAGACATGTGTTTTTCAACATCAATTACAGTTGAAGTACTTAACATAGTGTATTCATCATTACCGTCAAAACTTAAAGAAACAGTGTGTTTTCCAGCACTAAGTCCAGGTAAACTAATAGTACCATTTCCAGTAGAATCTAAAGTCACATCATTTACATAAGTACCGTCAATATAAACTTTAATTGGAATATTTACAATATTAGATATAATGTTGGAAGGAGTTACATTTAAATTAAATACTCTTGATGATTTATTATAATCATCATTTCCAGAATAAATCACTTCAAGTTTATATAGACCAGGATTAGGAATAGTAGTAATAGCCAAATTAGTTGGAAGAGTTAATTCTTTTATAAATACAGTATCGGTATCATTTGATATTTTAATTGTTAATTTTCCAGTAGCATCAGCAGGTACATCAACTGAAAATACCAAATCAGAACCTGCAATAATAGGAACAGTAGATCCGTTAATTCTTTGTTCGTTCAATGATACATTTATATCATAATCGTAGTTTTTATCAATGAAGAAATTAGCTTGTGAAGAGTTTGCATTATATTTCCTATCGCCAATATATTTTGCATGAAGCACATGGCTTCCAGATTCAAAACCAGCGTCTTCAATACGAACTACATTAGTTGTTAAATTTGCATAAAGGTATTGAACACCATCTACATCAACTAATAGTAAACCGGAAATATTTTCATCTAAAGTAACTACAATTATTGTCTTTTCACCGTGCTTTTTAGCATCAATATCAATGTCAACAATAGTATCTTTTTTAACTACATTAAATGTAGTAGAATTAGTTTCATATGCATATGATACATCTCCAGCGAAAGAAGCAGTTACATAATAAATT
>CACYVR010000256.1 GCA_902777885.1 uncultured Methanobrevibacter sp. | reverse complement strand
CTCACGAAGCTACTGCATTTGAGGGCATTGCAAATATTTTTGCTCCATACTGGAGGCAGGTGAATGCATTGAAACTTCCAATGATGAGTTTTGAGGAAGTCAGTAATGCAGAATGGGCCGAACCAAGAACAGATGTCTATGCTGCTTTGGATTATTATTTTGAAAACTTGAATGATGGACGACCCTATTTCTTTGCAGGGCATTCGCAGGGATCAAGACTATGCTACATGGTTTTGTCTGAATATATGAAAGAGCATCCTGAGTACTATGAAAACATGATTGCTGCATATTGTATTGGTGACTCTTTAACCAAGAAATATCTGGAGGAAAATCCTCACGTCAAAGCAGCACAAACTGCTGATGATTTGGGTGTTGTTGTTTCATGGAATACTGAAGGACCTGCAAACAAAGGAAAGGACTCACTTGTTATTTCTCCAGGTGCAATTTCAATAAATCCTCTTAATTGGTGTATTGATGAAACACCTGCAGATGCAGAGTTAAATCTTGGAACTTTCTTGCCACATCCGGCTGACGAAGGAATGGATGAATTACCGATAAAAGCAGATGCCGTGATTGACCTTGAAAGGGGTTCAGTTATGGTGATGAATCCTGAATTTGAACAATATGCGATATCAAAACTTCTAGGACTTGAAGCTATAGAACATGTTTTTGGACCGGCAAGTTATCATGGCTGTGATTATTCATTCTTCTACTTGAACATTCGTGAAAATGCTCGTACAAGGTCTGAAGCATGGTTTGAAAATAAATAGATTAAATTCATTTAAAAAATTATTTGTGGTGTAAAAAAATGTCAAAGATGTCAAAGATTGTGGAAACTGCACTGGATAAAAAGCATCGTGAATATGTTGACGATGCAGATAAAGCTGATGAACATATGATGGAACGTTCTCTTGAAGAAGATGAACCTTATAAAATACCAAAAGGAATATATCGCACTAAGGTTGAAACAAGAGACATGTTCGGATGCCAGATGGTAATCTTTAATGAAGTTGAAGATAGTGAACGTCTGGTCATATATCTTCATGGTGGAATATATGTTAACGAGATTAGGCCTGTTCACATTAATTTCTGCGATAAACTTGCAAAGAATGTTAATGCATCTGTATTTGCTCCAATATATCCGCTTGCTCCAAACCATACATATGAAGAAACCTATGAAATCGTTGAAAAGCTATATAGATATTTGCTTGAAATAAATAAGCCTATTATAATCATGGGAGATTCAGCCGGAGGAGGATTATCTGCAGCATTTGCTGAACATTTGGCTGTTATTGATTTGCCTCAACCAGAAAACTTAATTTTAATATCACCTTGGCTTGATGTATCAATGTCTGGAGACTATGATGAGGTGGAAGCTGATCCAATGCTTGGTGTGGATGGACTGCGTGAAATGGGTGAAACATGGGCGGCTGAACTTGATTCAAAAGACTATAAGGTAAGTCCTCTCTTTGGAGAAGTAGACAAGCTTCCAAAAACAACACTCTTCGTAGGAACCCATGAAATATTCTATCCTGATGTCGTAAAATTCTATAACAAACTAAAAGATAATGGCTGAACTTAATGTTGGTGAAGAAATGACTCATGTTTATGCTATTTATCCATTGGTTTCAGAATCAAAGGAAGCATTTAAACATATTGTTGAAATAATTTTAGATTAAATGGGGAGGGTTAACTACAGAAATATTTAACCTCATTTTATTTTTAAAAAATTATTTTTAGATTTATTAAAAGTTTTTTATATTTAATTACTAAAGTACAATTAATTATAGTTTTTTATCTGTTTTTTAACATTAGTTTTGTATTGTCTCTAAGTTTTTAGGATTCTTTTTTATTAAAAGAAATAGGTGATGGTGTAATAATTTAAATTTTCATATTTATGGAACTATAATCTTCTTTTCAATCCTCCAACTCCGATAGCTAAAAGAGCAATTGTTGCTGGAAGAGTTTTTTCACCCGCAGAAGCAATTTTATTATTATTTGAATCGTGTTTTGCTTCTTTAGTTAATGGCATATTTAATGAGCTTGGATTATAGTTGTAAGGACTTTCAAATGTCAACATCAAGTCTTGTGTTTCATCTAATTTTATATCTATCATTTCATAGACATTATATCCGAAATATTTTAAGAATGCACACATCTCATTAAATGACATTTCAGGTGTTCCATATTCAACAGCTCTGTGGTTTGAAAGTGATTCGCAGGTAACTGATGGTATATAGAATTCTAAATTTGCATAATCTTCTATTGCTCCGGCATAAGGATCTCCTGCTACAGGGTAGTTTTTAATATCATAACCTGTTTCAGCAACAATGAATTTGCCGAGAACTTCACTTTCAGGTGTCGGTTCTTGGGAACAGAAAATACAGGTAATGCCTACATCACTGTCACCGTGACGGGTATTGTGGAAATCTCCAAGTCCAATTGCATTCACTGATTTTGCAAATTTGACAATACTGTTGGATATGCTTCCATTCTCAGCTGCTACAGTATTTAAGTTAATGCCATTATATATTCTTGTATTGTTTGCTGTGGCTTCTGGGAAAATAGTCGGAAATATGTATATCGTTCCATCAATCTCATCGCCGTAATTAGCTAATACGTTAATTAATTTGAAACCTGCTACCTGTGATGCAAGTTCGCCTCCATGTGTTCCAACAACCATAACAATGGTTTCACCGTTTCCATTTCCAAACTTGATGTATGGGGATCCCTGAGTACATAAATCGATAAGCTGTTCAGTTAGTTCCGTATGTTCAATTGCATTCATCAATGGAATATTGGCACGGATATCCGCTTTTGATCCCCAATCTATCACACCTAACTCATAAATGGCCTTTCCAGGTGTTTCATCAGTAAGGTAAAATTTAAATTTACCGTTTGTATCAACTGGAATTTTATATTTGCCATTAACAGTAATTGTTCCTCCAATAACATTATCTCCATTTTCATCTACAACATCTCCACGGACTAATTTTCTGCTGTTGTCTACATCAGTTACCTGAGCTATAATTTTTGTATCTTTAGGCTGCTCAAATGTAAATGATTTTGAGAATGTTGATGGATTGAAATGTTTTCCGCTGTCTGAATAGACTCCTGTAAAGTTGATTGTCTGACCAATAAGGTTTCTTGATGTTTTCCAGATGTATACATAGTTACCGTTAACATCTAAATCGCATGTTCCTAATCTTTCACCGTCAACATAAACAGTTACAATTCCCCGAGTCACTTCTTCATAGTCATCATAATCTGGGTATGCCCTATAATCTGATTTAACGTTTCCTGTGAAATATACGGTATCATCATATCTTGTTGCAACAATATTGGTACAGCTGGTATCTGCAATAGGAATAGTCAACGGCAATGTCGCATTGGCATTTCTGTAAACATCTGTTCCAATATACATGCAGCTTATATTGAATTTTCCGGTTTCCCCAACATAAACTTCGGTTTTTGCAGTACCATTTATCATATCTGCAGTGTAATTTTGACCAAATACATCAACAAATAGCACTGATCCTCCAGTTATATTATTTCCATCCTTATCTGATGCATAAACTTTTAATTTAGTATCTTTATTTCCATAAATTCCAATTTGTTCATTTGCAACTAATTTAACATCAATTTTGTCAGTTTCTGTGGTTATATCATCAGCAGATAATAAATTCTTGTCTGAATTAATAGCCATATCATTACTGTCTGCGGCACTGACTCCAGAAAAAGTTAATAACAAAATCACTAATGTTAACAAAATTATTAATTTTTTGTTTATCATAAACTTCCTCTCCGTAAAAAAAAATTTTCTTTTCTTTTACATATTTGATTTTGTTCAATCTTAACATTAATGTTTCTATTTGAATTTGATAAGGTATATTTTTAAATTTTTCTTAAGAATTGTTATTTAAATATATTTTTT
>CACYVR010000255.1 GCA_902777885.1 uncultured Methanobrevibacter sp. | reverse complement strand
GCAAATAAAACACCGTTGATATTGAATGAAACCTTAATATTTATGAGCAAATTGCCTTTTGAATCCGTAAATCTTGCATAATTTTGAGATTCATTTTTAAATACATTTACCAGATCATCTGCATCAACTGTAGACAAAACTTTTTTTATTAATTTTCATGAAATTTATTAAATTTTATAAAACTGAGGATTATCCTATTTTTGTTCTGTCTATATTAAACATATTGACTGTATTATTCCAATATTTAATATTTAAAAGATGTTTTTAAGTAAAATATGGAATAATTAACTGTAATATCTAAAATAAAACTCAAATAAGGCTTTTTTTATTAATAATTTCCGTTAGTGTAAAAATAGACTAGTCGGCATAGTATTTCCGTATATATAACATAAATATAATATTATGGATATAATAGTATTAATAGATATTATAGATATAATAGTATTAATAGTATAATTAGTAGTTTATGTATTTAAGTATTATAAGTAAATATATATTAATAGTATTTATATATATTTAAGTATAGTAGTATCATACTAATTTATATAATTATACATATTTCCATATTTACAGAAAATATATATTATACATATTTTACCACTAATACTCAAGTAATATTAAGAAAATGGCATAAATCAACAACTCCATATATATCAAGCTATTGAAAAATACTATTTTCTTCAATATATGCTATTTTTTATTAAAATCATGAAAATTAATAAATTTCAGCATCAATTATAATATTTAAAAATAAAAATTAATAAATTTAATGGCGAAAGCGCATGTTATTAATTTTTAATTTTTGTTTCATTTGTTCACGGTCAACATGGATATATTTGTCTGTTGTCTGTGAGTTGGAGTGTCCCGCAATAGTTTGAACCTCAGCAACGGTCAAGATTTCTGCATAATGAGATAATGCAGTGTGTCTTAGAATGTGAACGCTGACATTTTTGGAATAATCTACAGGACAATCAATGTTATCGGATAAAATCCTCTCATCTGTAAGTTTGGCATACTTTTTGATGATATCCTGGACTGCACGCTTTCCTATACGTTTGCCTCTCTGATTTAAAAAGAGTTCTTCACGACTTGATTCAGCTTCTGCCTTTTTTCGCTGAATTACAGGCCTGTAAACATTATGCGTATTTTTTCTAAGCTTGGTGATTCTATCATATATCATATCGTTCAAGCTCACCAATGTATCATAGGTAATGAAAGTTGTACGGTCTTTCAATTCCCCTTTTGTGGTTTCTGCTCTTAGATACAATTCAATAAATTCATTAGTGTCATCGGGAAGCTCATAAAATCCATTATCATCAATCGGAACCTGAATATCATCCTTATTCAATAAAACCAGTTCCTTAAGCCTGATGCCTGAGTCTAAAAAAGTGGCGCAAATTGCATAATCTCTTTTATTTCCCTCCAATTCGATAGTTTCTAAAAGATAATTGCTTTGCGGACGTGTCAGGCTAATTTTTTCAATTCTTTTTTTGGCGGTTTCTGGATCTTCAGCCTTGACCTCAATGATGTCCTTCATTTTTATTGGATCATGCTGGATTTCTTCCTGAACATCTTCAGAGTTGATGAATTCCAGAATGTTCATCATGTAGGTTTTAACTGTTGTCCTTTTGTTTTCCCTATTTTTCAAACAGTGTCTACGATATTTACGCAACTGCTTTTTGACATTGGAGTCCGTCAGTTCTTCTACTCCCCTGTCTTCTAAAAAATTTATAAACTTTGAAATATTAAATGTTTGTTTTCTAACGGTTTCTTCAGTTAAGTTCTTTACTTCTTGTTTTTCCTCTAAATATTCTTCTAAGTAATCATTTAGTTCATCGGTAGCTATCATAAGCTTTTTCACCTTCACTATATTTTACTCAAACCCTTGTTATACTATTGGATTTTTTAATATATAAAGACTTCGTATCTTTTCTTTTTTAACGTATATTATTACATAAAATATACGTTTCTTTTATATATAAAATTAGGATAATTTTTCGTTT
>CACYVR010000254.1 GCA_902777885.1 uncultured Methanobrevibacter sp. | reverse complement strand
CCATTTGATTTAATTATAATTAAATAAGCTTATTTTAAGAAAATAAGAAATAACAACAAGTAATACTTTAAAAATCTTTATATAGTTATTACTTTAAAATTAAATATGTATTAATCGGCAGAATTAATACAAATAACTGATTTAAAAAAGGAGATTATAAAATAATGGATACAAAACCCAAAAAACTAATAGTGATTTTCGCTATTGTTTTTTTAGCATTGATTAGCATTAACATGATATCCGCTAATGAAATAGACCATCTAAACGGAACTTCTAATTCACAAATATCTCCAGATAGTGAAACAACCGATTTTGATGGTGATGAAATATATGTAAAGCATGATGTAGAGGTTTCTGGAAACGGCAGTTATGACCACCCCTACAAAACAATCAAGGAGGCAGTCAACACCGCAAATGCCGGAAAAAAACCTGCAACAATATTCATACATGCCGGAACATATGAAGAAATCGAAATGGAAATCTCCAATTCATTAGTCATCAAGTCATATGATGGAGAGGTAACATTAGATGCTAACAATAATGGTTGGTTTTTTTATTCAAGTAAACAAACAAATTATTTATCATTGCATGGTTTAACATTCAAAAATGGAATAAATTACGATGATTCCGATTCAACAGTGGGAGGCGTTGTAAGGAGCGAAGGTCATTTGGATGTGGTCAATTGTACATTTGAAAATAATTTCGGAGGCACAGGAGGGGGAATAAACTCCCATAACGGAGCAAATATTATCAACTCCACCTTTAAAAACAATAAGGCTGAATATAATGGTGCAGCCGCATATGTTCTTAATGGCCAAACAAATATAATCAATTGTACATTCACCAATAATACTGCTAAACGCCAAGGCGGAGCCTTAAGAATCCAAGGAGATACATATATTGAAAAATCAATATTTGAAAACAATGCTGCTGCATTATCCAGTGCTGCAGGAGGCAATTATGCCGGAAATGGAGGTGCCGTTAGAGTCACTGACGGGAACCTGACCATTGAATCTTCAATTTTTAGAAACAATTCTGCAAAATATGAAGGAGGAGCAGTATCTGCAGGAGACGACAGCCAATATTCCACAGTGCATTATGCATTGAATATCAATAATTCCACATTTACTGGCAATAGCGCACGTCATGGAGGTGCAATCATTGCAAACGATGGAATTAACATGGCAAACAGTACTGTAGCAGACAATTATGTGCCCTATACAATTACTGCAAGATATGGGCAAGGATCTGGAATATATGTGCTTAGGGGAGACAGCATACTTATTGGAAATAACATTTCAAACAACACAAACCAGTACAATAGGGATGCCGTAGACGTTTATACCTACGAGGGAAACATCGTTGAAAGAGGCAATTCAATGGGACCCTCTTCAAAAATTACCGCAAATAACGGCAAATTAAGCAACGAAATCACCCAGAACCCTACCATAATCAAACCCCAAATTGTCATACAGCATGGAAAGTCCGTGCAAAAAAGCGACAATACAGCAAACATTCCAAAAAACAACAATGAAAAAGATTCAAACCAAAACCCAGTAACTGAAACTAATGACAATCACAATCCGAATCAGGATCATGTAAATGAAAATAAGGGTGAAAGTAATTTAAATGAAGAGAACAATATCAAAGAAAATCTGGATACATCAAATTCTCAAAATTCACTTCCAATTCATACAAGTTCAAACAGCAATAAAAATAATGCAGAAAATATTGAAAATGCAGTTAGAACAAATTCATCAACAAGTGAAATAAGAAATGAAGGTAATCTAGGGGACAAGTCCGAACTGGACAACGGGGAGTCTTCACAAAATGATGCATCAGCACGTGAACTTTCTCCAATAAAGTCAATAATTTCAAATGAATATACCGTACCCGCAACCATTATTGTGCTAATAATGTTTTTAGCATTTATAATTGGATATTTAAGAAAACGAAAAGATGATTAAAACAAATCATCTTTTTTTAAATTTTTTAAAATCAGAAAAAAAA
>CACYVR010000253.1 GCA_902777885.1 uncultured Methanobrevibacter sp. | reverse complement strand
GGATTTTGAATTACTACAATTTTTGGACTTTGTGCTCCACGGCCAGTTGGCGCATAGGTTCCCGCTTCCAAAATAGTATTTAAATCCTCATCTGAAATCTGTTCATCCTTGAATTTACGTATGCTTCTTCTTGATTTTAAATCTTCAATTGTCTGATTCATACAAGACCCTCACTAATTTTAATCAAAGTTTTTTTAAAATTAATATATTCCTCTTCGGTTAAATCTTTTTTAATGATTTCATCCCATTTTTCATCATAATTCATAACTTTTTTGGCAATTTCTGCACCCTCATCAGTTATGCTTATAATCTTTTTTCTTTTTTCAGGCGTTTTTTTAACGAAACCCTTTTTTTCAAGCTTATTCAAGTTTCTGGTTACCGTGCTTTCATTCAAGTAGAATAATTTGGCCAGATCCTCCTGACTGATACCGTCATGTTTATAGATTTCAATTAAAAAGGGATAAAGGCCATAGGTAAGGTTTACTTCTTCAACCTTGCTGTTTAAATATTTGGCATGACTTCTGTAAATTAATGAAATAAAGGGAGTTGTGGGCATTTCCTGACTAAATTCCATCGGCATCCCACCTTTTGATTAATCTGTTAATATATAATTCAATACATGCATAACATATCAGGGAACCTATTCCTCCGCCTAAAAGCATTCCGCAGTATATTCCAAATTCACCCATGTTAAAGACAAATCCTAAAAGATATGCGAATATCAATACTAAAATAAACTCTCTGAATGAGGTTAAAATAAAGGATATTGTTCCTTTTCCAACACCCTGAAATACGTTACCTGCACTTGCACCGAATGGAACGTACAATATAAATAGACACATTATCTGCAGGAAACTGGCAATCAAAGGCTCCAGCTGTGCACTGTTTTCAGAGTATGAAAATATAAATGCAATCTGATTTGAAAAGACATTCAATATTATACAGACTATTATTGAAGCTATTAACGCTACTTTTACTGCATATCTTGCAGTAACACGAAGATTTTCGTATTTTTTAGCTCCGAATGCAACACCTGCAACCGAAATAGCTGCAGTTCCAACACCAATTGCCGGAAGCATTCCAATGTTTATGATTCTCCATCCTGCAGTATAAACTGCCACAGAAACAGGTCCTGAAACGATTGTAAGCATGTAATTAACGAAAATTGTTAAAACGGACAATACCAACTGTTCAAGGCTTGCCGGAATACCTACAACCAAAATATCCTTATACATTGCCAGGTCATTTTTAAAATCCTTTAAACTGTATGACAAATAGGTGTCTTTTTTTACAAAAATCCAATAAAACATTAAAAGCAGGCTTATGAATGGTCCAAGAGCAGTTGCCCAGGCGGCTCCTTTAATTCCCATGTTTAATGTGTAAATGAATATTGGGTCTAAAATCATGTTGATAATAGCTGCCAGAGCTATTGGTATGGTGGCTCTTTTAATATCTCCTTCAGCCCTGAATGCTCCGCCGACAATCGGAGGCATCAATAAAGCAAATGTCCAAATGAATATGATGAATCCGTAATCCATTGCATAATTTATTACGCTTTCAGCACCCATCATAAGAAGTAATGATTTCATAGATAAGATAAATACAATAGAAACCACAACAGATATTATTACACTTAATATAAGATTATGAATTGCCGCATTATTTGCTGAAACTTTATCTTCAGCTCCAATATAACGTGAAATTAATGAATTTCCACCTGCACCAATACCGTTTCCAAAACCTACAAGTATCATGAATAGTGGCGTGATGTATCCAAGTGCAGCCAAAGGCTCCGGGCCTAGACCTGCAACCCAAATACTATCAATAATATTGTTTGCAAAAATTAAAAACATACTGGCAATAATCGGCATTGATTTTCAATATTTGAATTCTTTTCCATAATTAACATCTCTTGCATATGCAACTGTACTCTTGTATATGCAAGTGTTAGTATTTAAATATTTCTAAAAATAATAAATGTATAAACATGTTTAATTATGTTTTAAACAAAAATTAAAAAACCACAGGAGAACCATCATGAATTTTAATAAAGAAAAATTCAAAGAAGTACTGCATTATATCATATGTAAATGCGGTGATGAAAATAACGCTGAAAAAGGTGTTTTATATAAATTATTATATTTCTCAGATTTCAACTTTTTTGAATTGTACGAAAAATCTTTAACCGGTGAATCCTATCGAAAATTAGTACATGGACCGTCACCAGTACATTTTGATTTAGCTATATATGAATTAGTAAATAAAGAAAAAGTTAATGTATCGACTAAAAATATTTCCTTAAAAAGAGTTATGTATACCTCTTTAAAAGAACCTACAATGAATTTTAATGATAATGAATTGTTTGTAATAAATGATGTTATTGATGACTTAAGTTACATGAATGCAAAACAAATTAGCGAATACTCTCATGGAGATATGCCTTTAAGAGCAACAGAAGATAGGGATATCATAGATTATGGTTTTGTTTTTTATAGAAATCCAAAATATGTAAAAAGGCATTATGACGAATCGGATTGAAATAGCTACGGCAAAAGATTTCTCAAAGAGAAAAAATAAATTCAAAAGAAAATTGCGAAAAATATGAAATAATATTATTTAAATATTTTTAACAATATAATTTAATTAAGGAGAATTTTATTATGAAAGTCTTAGTTGTTGGAACAGGTGCTCGTGAACATGCCATAGCTGATGCTTTAAAAGATGATGTTGAGTTATACTGTTAAATGAAGGTGAAGTTGAAAAAGTAGCCGAATATGCTAAAAATAACAATATTGACATTGCATTTATTGGTCCTGAAGCTCCCCTCGAAAAGGGAATTGTTGATGAGCTTGAAAAAAATGGAATCAAATGTGTCGGACCATGTAAAAGTGCAGCAAGAATAGAAACCGATAAATCATTCATGAGAAAACTATTTGAAGACTATGATATTGACGGATCATTGATTTACAGAGTATTTGACAATTACGATGATTTAAGTGCATTTCTAGATGATTTTGACCAGGACGTTGTAGTCAAGCCTGTAGGATTGACTGGCGGAAAAGGAGTTAAAATCGTTGGAGACCATTTAAAGGACAATGAAGAAGCAAAAGAATACTCAAAAGAAGTAATCGATAATGCTATGGGCGGATTTGCACAGGTTATAATTGAAGAAAGGGCACTTGGTGAGGAATTCACTATTCAGGCATTCTGTGACGGCGAACATATTGCTCCAATGCCTGCAGCTCAAGACCACCCTCATGCATTTGAAGGAGATGTAGGTGCAATTACCGGAGGAATGGGATCATACTCAGACACTAATGGACTATTACCGTTCTTATCACAAGATGATTATGATAAAGCAGTTAAAATAATGGAAGATACTGTCAAAGCCATTGCAAAAGAGGCTGAACCATATAAAGGTATCCTATACGGTCAGTTCATGCTTACTGCTGATGGACCAAAAGTTATTGAATATAACGCAAGATTTGGTGATCCTGAAGCAATGAACGTATTGCCTTTACTTAAAACTCCGTTATGTGAAGTTTGTCAGGCCATAGTTGACGGAACTTTAGATAAAGTGGAATTTGAAAATAAAGCAAGCGTTTGTAAATACATTGTACCTGACGGATATCCGGAAACCGAACATGCCGGAGAATTAATTGAAGTGGACGAAGAGGCCATTGAGGATATGGGCGCAAAAGTATTTTATGCAGCAGTCAGCCTTGAAGATGATGGAATTCACCTGTCCGGTTCAAGAGCTTTAGGTATCGTTGCAAGCGGCGAAACAATAGCTGAAGCTGAAAAAACAGCTGAAAAAGCATGCGAATACGTTAAAGGTAATGTATACCACAGAAGAGATGTCGGTACCAAGGCACTGGTTGAAAAACGTGTGGCGCATATGAAAGAAATTTTAAATTAAATTTCTTTTACTTTTAATTTTTTAAGATAAAATTACCATCACTTTAATCAAAGATACGATTAATAATTTTAATAGTTATATGAAAAAAGTATTAAAATATTAATAGCTAATTTTAATAAATTGATAGATAGTAAAAAAAAGAATTATTGAATAGTTAATATCTACATCGAATAATAAAAAATAGTGGGAAATAAAAATTTCCCTAAAAAATGTTTATTTTTTCCTTCTGACATTAACAGATACTAAAGCCAATAAAGCAAACAATATTAAAACCAACGGATTACCTGTGGAATTATTGCCGACAGCACCTTTTACTACTTTAGCCTGAGTATTATCAGTTATGTTATCTGTTTTATTATTATCTGTTTTATTTGCAGGAGCAGTTTTATTCAATACTTCAATGCCAAATGTAGAGTTTGTAATTTGCGTATTGTTAAAGCCGGCATATGCAATGCTTGATAGATTACCTGCTGTTAATGCTTTAACAGAAACATAAAATGTTGATGATTCACCAACTCCTAAAACAGTGTTTAGATTAAACCTATTGTTATTATAAGTCCAATTTCCTAACATACTGTCATATATCAATCCGCTGTTTAGCATCAAATCAACAAATACGTTATCCAAGTCCACATCACC
>CACYVR010000252.1 GCA_902777885.1 uncultured Methanobrevibacter sp. | reverse complement strand
CACCCAACAAACCAAATCCGTCAGTTACAAATCCTATTGCTGCAATAAGTATTATTATAATGCCTATTAATCCCATAATGATGGTGGTGTTGTTTTTTTCAACTTTAATATCTTCATTTATTTGTGATCCGCAAGTTGGACAGTATGATACAGTATCATCATTCAATTTTTCCCCGCATTTGCTGCAATATTTTGTCATGATTATAGTTATTATTTTAATAATATTTATAAGAGTAAAAATTAAAAAAATATATTAGCTGTTATATTTTAGTAATATTTGGACTATTGTTTAAATATTGAAGGGATTGCTATTTATCTTCAGCGATTTATTAATTAAGTGAGATGTTTAAATGAAATATGATTTAATCGTAGCAAGATATGGTGAAGTTGGATTAAAAAGCACAAAAGTACGTTCTCGTTTTGAAAGGAAGTTGGTTAAAAATATTAAAGCCGCTATTGACTGTGATGTTGACAGAAATCAGGGTAGAATTTATATCTTTCCAAAAAACTTTGATGATGCAGTAGAAAATTTAAACAGGGTTTTTGGTATCGTATCCTATTCTCCGGCTATTTCAACATATAGTAATTATGAAGACATTGATAAAACTTTAGGTGAATATGTTGAGGATTTGGCCAGGGAAAACATGATTGATGAGAACACAAAGTTTGCAATTAAATGCAGGCGTGTTGGAACTCATGATTTCACGTCTCAGGAAATGGCTGCATTTTGTGGGGGGGTTGTTAGAAAAAGAGTTCTGGCACCGGTGGATTTAACCAATCCTGAATTAACCATATTTGTAGAAGTGCGCGGGGATGATACATTTATTTATCATGAAAAGATTCCGGGACCTGGTGGATTGCCATTGGGAACTCAGGGAAAAGTGGTCTGTCTGGTCTCAAGCGGGATAGATTCTCCTGTTGCAACTTATCTGATGATGAAAAGGGGCTGTGAGGTAATTGCACTTTACTGTGATAATGATCCGTTCACATCCAAAATGGCATTGGAAAATTATAATAAAATCGTTGACCAGCTTCAAAAATATGCTGCAGGCGTGCCGATTAAAAAACGTGTCGTAAAATATGGAGAGTATCTCACTAAAGCTAAAGAAGATGCTCCTGAAAAGATGACCTGTGTATTATGTAAATCCGGAATGTATCGCTTAGCAGAAAAGCTTGCTAATGAAATGGGTGCTTTGGCTATTGTTGATGGAAGTAGCGTTGGCCAGGTTGCCTCACAAACTTTAGATAATATTCTTGTAACCAGATATAATGTGAAAATGCCCGTTCTATCTCCGTTAATAGGGCTGGATAAAGTCGAAATTACAAATATTGCCGAGGAAATCGGAACATTCGAAATATCTAAAATCGATGATGGGGGATGCAGTGCTGTTCCAAGATATCCAGAAACTAAAGGGGATTTGGATAGACTTAAAGATGCCTGTGAAGCCATGAATCAAGAGGAAGCTATTGAAAATGCTTTTAAAACAATTAAATAGGTGTCAATATGGGAACTTTCAAATCAATTGAAGAAGCAAGAGAATTTTTTAAAAATGATAAATTTGCAACCAATGCCGGCGTTCAGCTTGATGAATTAAACGACGAGTACTGCCAGTGCAGTTTGGAGTTGAATGACGGACATAAAAATGCTGTTGGGGGCGTTATGGGTGGAGTAATATTTACTTTAGCGGATTTTGCATTTGCAGCATTATCTAATCAGTTGCATTCACCAACTGTTTCTCAGCAGAGCAGCGTTAATTATTTAAGCGCTCCTAAGGGTGAAAAACTAATTGCAAAAGCAGTATGCAAGAAAAATGGTCGCAGTTCATCCATAATAAATGTTGATATTGTTGATGATACCGGAAGGGATATAGTTCAATTTATTGGAACTGGATTTAAATTGTGAAATTAATGGCCTAAATCATAATTATTATATACCTATCTAGTCAAAAATATTATCGTATACTAAATTAATTTTTTAAGTTTATAAAAACTTAATATTTATTGAGGTATTT
>CACYVR010000251.1 GCA_902777885.1 uncultured Methanobrevibacter sp. | reverse complement strand
TACCTTTTCAAATCCATATTTTAACAGGTAGGTTCCTATTGCCCCACTGCCGCACATTGCATCAATCGCTATTGCTTTTTTAATTTCATTATTGTTCAGATAGTTATGTAGTTTAACAAGCTTGGATTCTGTTGTTGGGGCTACTTCTATGTGATGTTTGCTTTGATGTTTGTTAATTATTATTTTTTCACCAAGCAGTGTTCTCATGACATTCGTTTGCATGTCACATCCGCAGAGTAGTTCGAAATGTTTTATTTCGCTGTTTTTATTGAGCTGTCCAACAGTATCTTGAGGACTTCCTTTCAGCACTCCTTTCACTTCAGGCACTTCCTTAAGCAATCTTTCGCCTGCACTGGAAGTAAAATCGGGATGCAGTAATATTAATGTATTTTCATTAATGAATTGGGGATTTAATGTACTGTAATAAAATTCACTTAACGGAACGGGACTGTTTCGTCTAAGGGAAGCTTTCTCGGGAACAATTTCCTCTTCCATCATTATTTTCAAAATATGACTCATTTATATTCTGGTGTCAATTCATTCAAGTCAACTATGTCTTTTAAGGGACTGAATTTTTTAATTTGTATGTCTTCACATTTTTCGCATTCATGTAATTTTTCAATTTTTTGGCCTAAATTTTCAAAACTTGTATAGCAGTCATTGCCGCAGCTGCATTTTTCCATCATATTTTAATATTGATTTTACTTCATAATTATAATTTCACTCGTAATAAAAATTTATTAATAAGTAATACTAATACTATTTTTACAAAAAAATTTCAAAAAACGGTGATTAAATGAACCAAGTAAAAAACACTAATAACTTAATACAAACATATGAAGTATTTAAACAGAAATACACTCCACAAGAAGAAGTATTGTTATCTGAAATTAGAGAAAATCTTGTTGATTTGGCAATTTCTACAGGAGAGAACTTTCACCTGGATGAGAATAAACTGTTGAATGACATTAAAAATTTTCTCATTTCAAGATTGTCTTTTGAATCCGGAACAGTGTCAAACGAGTATGTGGATTCCCTTTCTCAGAAACTGCTTCAGGATATTGCCGGATATGGCCAAATCGATCCGTTAATTCATGATGACGATTTGGAAGAGATAATGGTCATCGGCATAAACAAGCCTGTTTTTGTATATCACAGAAAATATGGAATGATGAAAACAAATATCGTTTTTAAAGACGAAGAGGAATTGACAGACCTAATTGATGTAATGGCAAGACAAATCAACCGGAGAATAGATCAGGAATCTCCTATACTTGACGGAAGACTGATGGACGGTTCAAGAATCAATGCAACGATTCCTCCCGTATCTGCAGACGGACCTTCATTAACTATTCGTAAATTCAAAAAAGATCCGTTAACTATTGTTGATTTGATTAAATTCAACACGATTTCTATTGAACTTGCCGCATTTTTCTGGTTATGTTTTGACGGATTGGGTGTAAAATCCGCCAATGCCATCATCTCCGGCGGAACCAGTTCGGGAAAGACAACAACATTGAATGCATTGACTTCACTTATTAATCCAAAGGAAAGAATAATTACCATAGAAGATACATTGGAGCTTCAGATTCCTCATGAACATGTCATACGGATGGAAACAAGACCTTCAAATACAGAAAATCGGGGGGAGCTGACAATGAACGATCTGGTTAAAAACTCCCTAAGGCAAAGGCCTGACAGAATAATCGTTGGGGAAGTTCGTGCAAGTGAAGCCATAACATTATTCACTGCCTTGAATACTGGTCATTCAGGATTCGGCACCCTTCACTCTAATGATGCAAGAGAAACCATAACTCGACTCACAAATGAACCGATGTCAGTTCCTGAAATCATGATTACTGCTATTGACTTTATAATTATGCAAAACAGAATATACAGGCCGGACGGTGTTTCATATAGAAGAATCAGTGAGGTTGCAGAAATTGTAGGTATTGAAGAAGGTACAGTCCAGTTAAATAAGATTTTCGAGTGGAATCCGGAAACGGATAAAATAGAAAATGTCAGTGTGGCTTCAAAAACATTAACTGAAATTGCTAAATTAAGCGGAAGAAACTTGAATGATTTATATACAGAAATCGGCAATAGACAGTTGGTTTTAAAACACATGATTAATCAGGACATACGTTCGGTTGAAGGCGTCCAGGCAATGTTGGAATTATATTATAAAAATCCCCAAAATGTCTTAAATCAGATTATAAGGTAGTGAGTTAATGTTTGATAAGCTGTTTGTCGGTGTGGGAAATGCTGTTTTAATTATTTATAATTTTATCACAGGCTTCAAATTTCCTTCATTCAAAACTAATGGGCAAAATAATCCCAAAGCATTTGACATTTCACAAATTCAAAATTTGAAAGAGGAAAATAATTCATTTGATGATTTTAGAAGTATTTTTCTTAAATATTTTTTGTCAAAGAATGTTTTGGCAATTTCGATTGGATTTGCTTTAGTTTTATTGGTCTTTTCAGGTTTGGAAATTGCTTTAATGTTTATTGTTTTAATGATAATGCTTTATATTTTCATTAAGTTTTT
>CACYVR010000250.1 GCA_902777885.1 uncultured Methanobrevibacter sp. | reverse complement strand
ACTCCCCATTCCAGCGTCATGGTGGATGTTAAAAATAAGGAAATTACAGGTTATTTTGAGAAGAAAAACTTCAATCGGGATGTTTTATTTGATTTGTTGGAAAAGTACGGGGTTTATGAATGGATTTTTAAAGATTATCACAATAAGTCTAAAAATCATGATTCGCCGGTTCTGGACGGTTACGACTGGTATTTGGAACTTGTTTTCAACGATTCGATTATATGGAATATTTTAGGCCATAACGAATACCCGGATACTTATCTGTGTCTGGCTTATGAGGTAGAAAAATTAACATCTTTGGATTTGCTTGAAATCGAAACGATTCCTGAAGACGAGATTGAATTATTTAATTATTATGGAAAACAAAAATTATCTTAAAAAACGGCTGTTTTTTCATTAATTATTTATATTTGTAAGTAGATAATTTTATATATTATATTAATTTTATCATGGAAGATATTATGTCAGAAGTCTCATCAAAAGAATTATATGAATTTAAAAAAACTTTAAAAGAATTATCACAAAAAAGAGGAAGAGGTACGGAGCTTGTTTCTGTTTATATTCCTCCCGACAAACAGCTCAGTGATGTCGGTAAACATATGAGGGATGAACTTGGACAGAGTGCCAACATTAAGAGTAAACAGACCAAAAAGAATGTTCAGTCAGCTATTGAGGTAATCCTTCAAAGCATACGCTTATACAAACAGCCTCCTGAAAACGGTCTTGTTTTATTTGTCGGCATGATTCCTAAAGGCGGTCCGGGTACTGAAAAAATGGAAAAATACATTATAGAGCCGCCGGAACCTATTGTGACCTACTGGTACAAGTGCAACAACGAATTCTTCCTTGAACCTCTTGAATACATGATTGAGGAAAGGGACACCTATGGACTGGCGGTAGTTGACAGAAAGGAAGCTACAATCGCCACTTTAAAAGGTAAAAAAGTCAACATTGTAGGTAAGTTGACCAGTGGTGTGACCGTGTAATTGAAGATGAAGCCCGTGAATTCTTAAAGCGTATTGCTAAACGTATCAACGACGAGTTTTTACCTCTGAAGGATGACTTGAAGGCTGTCGTTATTGGAGGACCTGGTTTTACTAAAAACGATCTGGTTGATGCGGATTACATTCAGTATGAAATCAAGGATAAGATCATTGCCACTGTGGACACGTCATATACCGGGGACTTTGGTATTCGTGAAGTCATCAACAAATCCACGGATATCCTAAATGAACTGGACGTCATTCATGAAAAGGAAGTCATTCAAAAATTTTTAGGCGAACTTAGAAAGGATGACGGCCTATATTCCTATGGTGAGGATGAGGTCAGGAACAATTTAATCATCGGCGCTGTTGACACTTTGCTTTTATAGCTGCGGATATGAAACAAAAATCACGGTTAAAAATCAATCTGAAGCCGATTCACTTGAAGAACGCTGTCCTAATTGTAATGAGTTAATTAAAGAAGAGGATTCTGAACTTTTAGTTGATGATTTTGTAGAATTGGCTGAAGAAATGAATACTACTGTTGAGTTTATTTCCACCGAAACCGAAGAGGGCATGCAGCTTTATCGTGCATTCGGTGGTATCGGTGCGATTTTAAGATATTATGTGGGACATTGAGGATTTTAAATCCTCATTTTTTTTAACTGTTTTTTGGTCGGACATATACTTCCACCTTTTTGTTTATTCTTTTAGTCGGACATGTACTTCCACCTAATTTTGTTTATTATTTTTTTTATTTTTTGCTTTTTGTTTAATTAATTTGGTAATAATGCATATTGTTTTATAAATAATTTAATTTTTTATGATTTTGTCTATAAAATATTCATTTTTCCTGGAATTTGTAGATTAATATAGAAAAACTTATGTATTAATGAATATATTTTTTTATTTTTATTATATGGTTGTCCAATAAATTTATTGATATGTTTGATTATATTCGATTTTTTTTTAAAAAAGTGAAAACTATTAAATATAAGAAAATACATAAAAATTATTGTCGTATCAAAATAATATTTGATAATGAAAATTGGAGGAATAATTTTGTCATACGTAGATGAAGTAATAGAAACTATTATTGAACAAAACCCTTCCGAACCAGAATTCCATCAGGCTGTACGCGAAGTATTGGAATCCTTAAGGGTTGTTATTGAAGAAAATGAAGAAGAATTTAAGAAAAACGCACTCCTTGAAAGATTAACTAATCCGGAAAGACAATTCAAATTCCGTGTCCCATGGACAGATGACGACGGACAGGTACACGTCAACACAGGATACCGTGTCCAGTTCAACTCAGCTATCGGACCATACAAAGGAGGATTACGTTTCCACCCTTCAGTAAACTTAGGTATCATCAAATTTTTAGGATTTGAACAAATATTCAAAAACTCCTTAACCGGACTTCCAATCGGCGGAGGAAAAGGTGGATCAGACTTCGATCCAAAAGGAAAATCAGACAGAGAAATCATGGCATTCTGTCAAAGTTTCATGACCGAATTATGCAAATACATTGGTGCTGACACTGATGTGCCTGCAGGAGATATCGGTGTAGGCGGTCGTGAAATCGGATTCTTATTCGGTCAATACAAAAGAATCAGAGGTTTATACGAAGGAGTATTAACTGGTAAAGGATTAACCTTCGGTGGATCTCTTGCAAGAACTGAAGCTACCGGATATGGATTATTATACTTCACAAACGCAATGTTAAAAGCAAACGATATTGATATTGCAGGTAAAACCATTGCAGTATCCGGTGCAGGTAACGTTGCAATTTATGCAATCCAAAAAGCACAGCAGTTAGGCGGTAAACCTGTAACATGTTCCGATTCAACCGGTTGGATTTACGACCCAGAAGGAATCGACGTGGAATTATTAAAAGAAGTAAAAGAAGTAAGAAGAGAAAGATTAACCGCTTATGCTGAAGCAAGAGAAAGTGCTGAATACCACGAAGGCAAAGGCGTATGGACAGTTAAATGTGACATCGCATTACCATGTGCAACCCAAAACGAATTGCAATTGGAAGATGCTAAAACATTAGTTGAAAACGGAGTACTCGCTGTTGCTGAAGGAGCAAACATGCCAACCACTATTGAAGCAACCGAATACCTGCAGGAAAATGATGTGTTATTCGCACCAGGTAAAGCTTCCAATGCTGGTGGAGTAGCTACTTCCGCACTTGAAATGTCACAAAACTCACAAAGACTTGCTTGGACTTTTGATGAAGTTGATTCAAAACTCCAGCAGATTATGGAAAACATCTTTGCTGATGCTGCAGAAGCTGCTGAAGAATATGACTTAGGCAAAAACTATGTTGCAGGAGCAAACATTGCAGGATTCAAGAAAGTTGTTGACGCTATGAACGCACAAGGGATCGTTTAGATTTCCTTGACTTTTTTTCTTTTTTT
>CACYVR010000249.1 GCA_902777885.1 uncultured Methanobrevibacter sp. | reverse complement strand
GCTGCAATCACTACCTATGCAACATTCACTACAAAAGTAGATAATATCGAAAGCACTATCCATCAGGTCTTTGACAATCTGGACATGTCATTCATCCCGCCTGGAAGGTTTGAAGTGGTAAAGCATGGAAATAAACTGATAGGCTTAGGCCAGGGCGATAACGGTGATGCGGCTAAAATCAATGCACTGTTCATGAGTCAGTTCATCGACGGGCCTCTGGAATTTATCTACACGACTCCTGAAGAAAACGAGGAAGAGATTTTTGAAGATCATTTTGAAGTGATAAAAGCGCTAAATCCCGCTCACGTGATTGTTGTTCCCGGAAGAAAATCAATAGAAAAGGCTGAAGAATATTATAATATAATTAAAAAAGAATTTCCTGACGCTGATTTCTATCCATTGAGTTATGATGAAATGACAAAAAGAATAAATAAGTTATATGAACTGGCAATTGAGTCAGAATACGATTATGTCATCATGACCGGCTGCGGTGAAGAGCAGGCGATGTGGGAAAGTATCAAGCAAAAGATAATTAAGAGATAATCATTTCACTAATTATCTCATCTAATTTTTTGTAAAATCCGGTGTTGCTTTTTTTAACAGGTCTAAATGAGGATCCGACTTTGCAGTTGCACAAATCTATTATTCCTATTGTGTAATCTGGAGTGTTTTTTTCAATCAGTATCCCGAAAAATACTTCCTGTTCCTGGCAGTTTTCATCAAATTCCTCTTGTGTGATTTTAATTGTTTCATCTCTTGATGAAAAGATGTCACATTCATTCATAAGGGGGATAAAGTTAAGCATTCCGCAGGAAATGAATAAATTTTCTTTTTCATGGATTTTCATGAATTTTTCTTCATAGCCGGCACTGTCTGAAAAGTCATATCCCTCAAGGTCCTGAATGTTGTTTTTTCCCATGAAGTTGTTTTCATCAATTATTGTAGTGACCAAATCCGGGTCTGTGTAATTATCACAAAAAGACCTGATATTTTTAACAGTTTCATAAACATCCATCACAATACGCCTCGTATCTTTCACATAATTCAAATACCCTATCAATTTTTGGAATCGCATCAATCCAATATATAGGTATTTCCTCATATCCATAAAAGATTCCCGCCAGTCCTCCGCAGATAGCACCGACGGTGTCTGTATCACTGCCCAAATTAACTGCAGTCAAAAGAGCATCCTTAAAGTTATCTGTCGTTTTAAGTGAGTAAATGACACTTTCAAAGGTATCGATTACATAGCCTCCGCTTTTAATCGTATCGGCATCGTCCAATTTATCATTAAAAATTCTATAGAAATGATGCAATTCGCCGGAACCTTTATAATAATCTTCTATTTTATCTGATGCTAATTTTATATGTTCATCAATACTTAAATCATTTTCTATCATGGATTTGGCAATTTCTATGTATAAAACGCATGCTATTTTTGATCTTAGATGTCCGTGTGTTAGTCCGGATACATTTTCAACCGTTTCATAGTCAATGCCTGGAATGAATGCTAAGGGCAATATTCTCATTAAAGAACCGTTGCCGTTATCCCTGCCATCAGTTCCTCCACATTCCAATGGATTCCTTCCGCTTTTGTAGTTATAAATTCCGTTGATTGTTGTACTGCCATAGTCAAAGGTATCCTTGTATTGGGTGTATTTTCCATTATCGACCCATTCAATAAACTCACACATCAAATCGTTATAGTCAATACCCTGCCTGTTAACGATACTTGCCATGGTGGCTATTGCCATTGAAGAATCGTCAGACCAGGTTCCCGGAGGCATATTGTATGTCCCATAACCCATCATGTCTGTAACGGGATTTTCTTTCAGGTATTCTCTTGAGGTAAACTCTACAGGAACTCCCAATGCATCGCCAATTATTAGTCCACATATTCCGTCTTTAACTTTCATGTTATGATGTTTGATTCTGAAGTTAATAAATTATTCTTAAATAACTTTAAATACTTTTGAAGATTAATTATTATGTGATGACAAGAATTTGTTCTAATTGTGAATTTGAAAATCAGGATGATTATGATTTCTGTGCCAAATGCGGAAC
>CACYVR010000248.1 GCA_902777885.1 uncultured Methanobrevibacter sp. | reverse complement strand
AAAAAAAGAATTAAAATCCCCTTAAAGGGATTTATTCACATTTATTTATCATGCATTTCATGTAAGAAATCAATGCATCTTTTGATTCATCATCATCAAGTGCAAATTCAATGGAGGTTTTAAGCCATTCGAAACGATTTCCAATATCGTAGGTTTTTCCTTCAAAGGTATTTCCATAAATTGCATCCAATTTTGATAAAGCATCAGTTAACTGAATTTCTCCGCCGACACCAGGTTCGGTCTCATCAATCTTATCAAATATGTCGCCAGTTAAAACATAACGGCCCATAATAGCTAAATTAGATGGTGCTTGATGAGCCAGTGGTTTTTCAACAAGTTTATCTATTTTATAAACATCTTTTTCTACTTCAGTTCCTTTAATAATACCATATCTTTCTACTTTTTCTTTAGGAACTTCTTCAAGAGAAATTGCAGATGCACCATATTTTTCATAAACATCAATTAACTGTTTTGTACATGGTGTAGGACCTTTAGTAATGGAATCTCCTAAAAGTACTGCGAATGCTTCTCCGCCAATATGTTTTTTAGCACAGTAAATTGCATCACCAAGTCCTTTTTGCTCTTTTTGTCTTACATAACAGATATCAGCCAAATCTGTGATAGCACGAACTTGCCTTAAACGGTCGTCTTTACCTGCACTTTGTAAAGTTTGTTCAAGTTCAAAAGATTTGTCAAAATGATCTTCGATAGAACGTTTGTTTCTACCTGTTACAATTAAAATATCATCAATGCCAGAAGCCACCGCTTCTTCAATAACATACTGAATAGTCGGTTTATCATAAACAGGCAACATTTCTTTAGGTTGCGCTTTTGTAGCAGGTAAAAATCTTGTACCAAAACCTGCTGCGGGAATAACAGCCTTCATATTTATCACCATACATTTTATTGTTTAATATATCTTTTATTTTAATACAATAAATAGTTACTTGAAAAAATAGTTTGAAATAGTGCGGGGGACGGGACTTGAACCCGCGAAGGGACTAACCCACTAGGCCCTCAACCTAGCGCCTTTGACCGCTCGACCACCCCCGCTTAAAACAAAAGTGGTTATAAATAATTATGTTTTAAGCATTATATAAACTTAACTATTATTCAAGGATTTTAATAGTAACTTCCAATATCTCTTCATTTTTTAAATCATTTATTAAATCCAAATCAAGGTCACGTGCAGCTTTTGAAGATTTTATCATCAATGTCCGGGAGCACGTATACTCACTAGTTCTGCAAACAATATCTGTAGGATGAGTTAAAGTTAAATCTTCATGTCCAAAACCTATAATTTCATCATGGGCATTAGGAGTATCCAATAAAACTGCAATTTTAGTATCTGAATTAGCAATTTTTTCCTTAAACTCTTTAGAAAAATCCAACATAGTCTCATCCATATCCACGCCAATAATGCAGTCGGCAGTCGGACCTATTTCTGCATCTTTTGTTATTTCGAATGTTGATTTATGAGCGGAAGATACATTTTTATGTCCTTTTGACTTAATTTTGAATTCCATAATATTATTTTTATCCTAATCTCTTATTAAATCAACTGTTTTCAAATCCCTAATGAAATCAAGAAATATGTCCGAATTTGCAATTCCCCCACTATGAGGATTTAACTCAAAAGCTTTTTCATAGGTTTTATAAGCACGGTCATAATCAAAGAGATTCAAATAACAGGATGCCTTATCAAAAAGATAACAATCAACGTTTGCATCAATAGATAACGCCTTATCAAAATATTTTAAGGCATCATTATAATCATATTTGGCCATGAAAATCTTAGCCTTCAGATACCAGGAATATGAAATGTCCGGATTTAATTCCAAGGATTTATTAACGTTAACCAATGCCTCTTCAATATGATGTGTTTCGAATAATGCATCTGCTTTAAGCATATATGCCTGAGGATATTCAAAGGAACCATCCAATACCTCATCCAATATTTTCAATGATTCTTCATACTTTTCATTCATACTTTTCAATAGTATTGAGATATTGTACCTTGAACAATTTAATATCATTATTATTGGAATCAATTTCCAATAGTCTTTCCAAACAGTCAAAAGCGGCGTCCTGTTCATCTAACCTGAATAATGCAACAGCTTTAAAACTGATTGCCAATGAATTTTTATCATCAATATCCAATGCTTCATCATAGCATTCAATAGCTTTAATATAATCTTTTAAAATCAGGTTGCAATTTCCCTTAATATTTAAAACAAAGGGATCTTTTTTCACTTTTAATTTTTCATCACAAAGTTCAATGGCTTGTTTATAAATACCATAAGCTTCTTCTTTTTCATTTAATCTTAAAAGGCATTGTGCTTTACTCATCAAAAGCAATGGATCACTGAATTCCTTTGAATTCAAATTATCGATACATTCAAGCGCATCATCATATTCCCTTGTACTGATTAAGGACAATACCCTATCAAGCACGTCAATTTTGTCGTCACCATACTCATAATAATTCATGATTTTCACCACAAGTAATTTATATTACTTAATTTATATTATATAGTTTTTAAATTTATCTATTACCTCTTTAAACAGTATAACTTCCTTAAATTAAAAAAACAAGGTGAAAGCAATATTTATATAACTCGGTAAAAA
>CACYVR010000247.1 GCA_902777885.1 uncultured Methanobrevibacter sp. | reverse complement strand
ACAGCAGGTTTACAAGTTAAGTCTAAAACCTGAAGATGTAGACTGCCTATTGTTCTGCTCCAAAAATTATCAGCCCATATTAAAGCACATTGGTAAAATAGATGAAACGTATCATATATTATGTAATTATACGATTACTGGATATGGCAAAGACATTGAACCGAAAGTTCCTTCAATAGACCAATCAATTAAGACATTAGAAAAACTATCAGGTATTGTAGGCAGAAATAAAATTCTCTGGAGATATGATCCCATACTTCTAACTGAAAAATATACTGTGGAAAAACATTTGGATACATTTGAATATATAGCTGAAAAAATCACACCATTAGTTTACAGATGTATCTTCAGTTTTGTCGATATGTATAAAAAGGTAGAAGAGAACATGCCTGAGATAATTCCATTAACTGAAAAGGATAAAGAAAAGCTATTGAAAGGAATTGGGAAGATATCAAAAAAATATAATCTTTATACCCAATCCTGTGCAACAAACGAAAGCTATGAAAAATACAATATTCATGCTGCGGGATGTACAACAAGGGAAATATTGGAACAGGCACATAATGTAGTTTATAAAAATGTTAAAGGAACTGGAATTAGAAAAAATTGCCACTGCATTCCATCAAGAGATATTGGAGCTTACAATTCCTGTCTAAGTGAATGTAAATATTGCTACGCAAATAGAAAACCTGACATTCCTAAAAAAGTTATAAAGCTACATGATGAGAAATCTCCATTGTTGCTCGGATATCTAAATGATGACGATAATCTGATCGATACAAAGGTAATAAGATATATTGAGCCACAACAAAAAACATTATTTGATTTTTAAATTTTTTTGCATTAATGAGTGCTGGCAGATATTATTAGTTTTTAGATGCTATTTATTTTTTTAAGTTAAATTTTTACTTATTTAGTTTTACAATCAGAATTAACTTAAATTTAGATATGCCATATCAACCGATGAATTTGGCATGTTTTAAGATGGAATAATCCACATGAATATTTTAGATTTCTTGTTATGTGATGAAATTTAATGTTTTTCTTTTGTTGGTATTCCAAAGCATTGTATATGCATATAATCATTTCATTTGTAAAGTCATGTTATAATATGAAGTACTTTTGTTAAAGTATAGATTTAAAATACTGATTATTCCATTCAAATGTTATTTTCTATATTTTTGCCATACCTTATCGTCATCTGTTGCTGAGACCTTATTGTCTGCCATCACCCCAACTAGATCATGGGCAATGTATGGTTCTTCAAGATAGCTAATATCCTCTGCAGATAACTTCAAATCAACTGCACTGGCTGCACCGTCCACATGATGCATCTTTGTTGCACCAACCACTGGTGAAGTTACCTTTTCCAAAAGCCATGCAAGAGAAACTTCAGTCATTGAAACTTCATAATTCTGGGAAATCTCATTTACCCTTTTTATTATTTCTAAATCCTGTGTTTCTGTGTTTTGGTATTTCAGTTTGGCATAAAAGTCTTCCTTCAACCTTTTGGAATCAGAACCGGGCAGTCTTGTGAGCCTTCCGGATGCAAGTGCACTGTAAGGTGTAAGTGCAATGTTGTCTGTTTTGCATAATGGGATCATTTCGCGCTCTTCCTCACGAAAGATTAAATTGTAATGTCCTTGGATGGATACAAATTTGCTGAAGCCATTCATTTCAGCCAATGCATTTGCCTTTGCAAGCTGCCAGGCAAAACAGTTGGAAATGCCGATATATCTAACTTTACCTTCCTCAATTACTTCATTCAATCCTTCTAAAATATCATACAATGGTGTATTGTAATCCCACATATGATAAATGTATAAATCTATATGGTCCATTTGGAGATTGTCAAGGCTTTTGTTGACTAGGTTGTGGATATGCTGTCTGCCTGAAACATTGTTTTTGATGTCCTCTTCAGTTCTTGGCAGGAATTTGGTTGCAATTACAATTTCTTCACGATTTGCATATTCTCTGATGGCCTTTCCGAGATATTGCTCGGAAGTTCCGTTCTGATAGCCGATTGCTGTATCGTAGAAGTTTATTCCATTGTCCAGTCCTTTTTTAATTACT
>CACYVR010000246.1 GCA_902777885.1 uncultured Methanobrevibacter sp. | reverse complement strand
TGGTGGCGGAACTTTGGGAGTAATTATGGGTGTTGGTTTAACGCACTGGACTCCTCTTGCAAGAGTTCTAAGATCTGAAGTTAAGGAAATCAAGACAAAAGAGTATATTCATTTGGCGCAAAACCTGGGAAAATCAAAAGTATGGATTGCAACAAAACATATTTTGCCGTTAATAATTTCTCAGATAATTGTTGGCATTATCTTAATGTTTCCCCATGCGATTATGCACGAAGCGGCAATAACATTTTTAGGATTTGGTTTACCGCCTCATGAACCTGCAATTGGGGTCATATTATCTGAATCAATGCACTATTTGTCATCCGGATATTGGTGGTTAGCATTCTATCCTGGTGTATCTTTATTAATAGTTGTATTATTATTTGATTTAATTGGCGAAAATGTTGAAAAATTACTTAATCCTGAAACTGCTCAGGAATAAGAGAAATTATTTATTTCTCTTTTTTATTATTATTTTTTTATGATATTATGAATTTTAAGATAACAGAAATCAGAGATAACCTTGATGAGATAAATCTCGTTCAGGACTTTTTGTATGGCCAAATCAAAAAGGAATATGGTATTGGTCCCACATTAAAGTTTCATTATGATATTGATGGAATGCGTGAGTATTACATTTCACCTGAAAGAAACAGTTTTTTCATAGCATGGGATGGAGACAAGATAATTGCCACATCAGCTATTAGGGCTTATGATTTGGGTTATGATTTTTTTAAAGGGGTTTACTCCGGTGAAGATACTGCAAGCATTTGGAGGTTAATGGTTGATAAAAATTATAGAAGACATGGGATTGCCCGAAATCTTGTAGCCAGAATGGAAGATTTTGCACGTCTTAAGTCCTATGATAAAATCTATCTGCATACTCATAGATATCTTGAAGCGGGTTTGCCGTTTTGGAAATCTTTAGGTTATGCCGTAACTGTTGAAGAGGATGATTATGACGAAACATCCCATATGGTTAAAAATTTATAGGGATATTTGAATTTTGAATTAACCGTAACCGTAGGTTATCACATATCCCTTATCGTCAACCAGTCTAAAGTAGCCGTCATCATAATGAATTTTTTGAGTACCGTCAGGCATTCTTTCACGATATGTTTCGTGTTCTCGAGGATTCCATCCGTCACTTGTTATTTCACTTTCATGATTTGGAGTATATCCCTTATATCTGGAATCATTTTTTGGCCTGTTTGCTTCAATAGGGTCTTCACTACTACTGTCCTGCTTTGAATCACTTGAAATTGATTCAACAGTTGTGTTTTGTGATGTTGTATTATTTAAAATATTTGAAGGCTGTGAATTATTGTTAAAAGCAAAAAGCTCTACAGCAATTCCGATAGCCAATAATATTACAATAATTGATAATATTGCAATAACAGTTTTACTCTCCATATTAACATATTATACACAATAGTAGATATATTTTTTTATATTGAAATTAAAAGTAGTATTGATGAAACGAACTGCTTTAAAAATTGGATATATCGGAACTAATTTTCATGGTTTTCAAAGGCAACCTGACGTTAGAACTGTTGAGGAAGAATTGATTTATCATTTGCGTAAATTGGACTATATTGATGAGTTAAAAAAATCCCGATTCAGAATTGCCGGCAGAACTGATGCTGGAGTTCACAGTCTGGGCAATGTAATTAGCTTTCAGTCCGAAAAGGAAGTTAGAGTCAATGAAATTAATAACAGTCTTCCGGATGATATTCAAATTTTAGCAAAAGCTCCTGTTCGTTATGCATTTAAACCGAGATATGCTCAGATGAGGCAATATCGTTACTTGTTATTTCAGGATTTGGAAATTGATAAATTAAACGAAGTTGCAGAAATTTTTAAGGGAACTCATAACTTTACTAATTTTACACGTACAATTGACGACATTAGGATTACCAAAGTTGATTTGGAGGATTATCATAAAAGAGAGTTTCCGAATTTGCACGATACGATTTCTCCAATTTTTATAGACATTTACGGCGAATCATTTTTATGGAATATGGTAAGGAAAATGATGCGTGTTTTTGTTGATGTTGCATCGGATAAAATGACTTTGGATGATGTTAATGATTTGTTGAATCCTCCAAAAGATTCTCCAAGAGCCCATATTAAAGTAATGGATGCAGAATATTTGATTTTAATGGATATTCAATATGATGGTATTAAATTTAAATATGATGACTATGCATGTAATCGATTTAAAAGGAATTTGGTCGATTCACTGGACAATCTTCAAAAGAAGTATGCAATCCGTGAATCTATGATAAAAAGTTTAAATGATTTGATTTA
>CACYVR010000245.1 GCA_902777885.1 uncultured Methanobrevibacter sp. | reverse complement strand
TAATCCATTTATTATCCCCTTCATGTCATGTTTGTTATTATGTTGTGTATTATTTTTCTTTCCCAAAACATTTAATATTTTCCAATTGCATGCACAGGCCGTCAAATCACCAATTCCTTCACACATTTTGTCCCAACTGATACTTACATATGGCCATGGTCAGTGCGGAAAAATAATCAGCAAGACGCATACCATAATATTGCCGTGGCACTATAAAATTTCAATAAAAAAAATTCATTTCCTAAAAGACATATATGAAAAGGATTATATCTTTAAATGATTACTATGAAATATTTCAAATTAAATAACGGAGAAAAAATACCTGCTTTAAACTTTGGTGTTTTTGATATAGAACCCGAAGATACAAAGGAGGTTGTTTTAAAGGCACTTGAAGTAGGTTATCGTTCAATCGATAATGCCCAAATATATTATAATGAAAAAGAGGTTGGCGAGGCAATTAAAGAATCAGGCATCAGCCGTGACGACATATACCTGATCAGCAAAAACTGGGTAAGCAATGCAGGTTATGAAAAAACCATCAAGGCTTTTGAAAAGACATTGGCCGATTTGCATTGCAAAAGGAAGGCAGACTGTTATCAATCGGCGTGTCCAACTTTTATCCTGACCGCCTGACCGATCTGGTGCTTAATAACGAGGTTGCGCCCCAGGTAAATCAGGTTGAAACAACCCCATATTTCCAGCAGTGGGAGTCCCATGAATGCATGGAAAAATATGGCGTTGTCCATCAGGCATGGGGACCGTTTTCCGAAGGAATGGACAATCTTTTTGAAAATCCAATTCTTTTAAAAATCGCCGAAAAGTATTCCAAAAGCACAGGCCAGGTCATTTTAAGATGGCTTTATGATCGTGACATTTCCATTGCCTGCAGGTCAATGAAAGAAAGTAGAATGAAAGAGAATATGGATATTTTTGATTTTGAACTGTCAAAAGAAGAAATTGAAAAAATCAAAGAACTTGACCGAGGCGAAAGCCCTTGGATAGACCACAACGACCCCGAAACAGTTGAGGAGTTCATGGAGGAAATAATTTAACCGAATCCTTTTAACAAAATATTTAATGTAAAATATCCAAATTAATTATTAATAAATAGGATGTGTAAATAATGGCGAAAAATATTAAAACAAGTGTTGAAGAATTACGTAAACTTATCAGTATCAATAATGTTATCGGCGAACCGATAGAAACGGAAGACAAAATACTTATTCCGGTAATGAGAATGGGTGTCGGTTTTGGAGCCGGAGAAAACATGTTTGGAAACGAGGATGCCGATGTTGTAGGAAATGACGCTGAAGGTGTTCGCGTACTTGATTTAAGTAAAGGAACTGAAACCAACAAGGCCTTATCAGATTTAGGCTTAATCATTACCGATTTGGTAAAAAGTTACATGGGATCACAAAATCCGGAATATGTTGATGAAGAGGAGTTTATCGAACCTGAATTTACAACATATGACGAAAAAGAACAAGAAAAAGAAGAATAGGATCCTTATTTTATGTTAAACATCCTATTGATGATTATTTTATTAATCATCATTATCATTTTTATTATTCTGCTTTTTGGAATCCGTCTGACTGCAAGATGGATGAAAGTGGACAGTAAATATGACGGATGTATTGAATTGCTTATTTTTAAAAAACTGAAAGTCTATACCTTCAACCTGAACTCAGATGATGATGAGGATGATGAATCTGATGAAGACGGTGAGGAAAGAGACCTTAAAGAACTTTTTGAACTGGCCAAACCCTGTTTTAAATATTTTAAAGAATTTTTCCACGAATTTTTAGATGCGGTAAGCATCAACAGATTAGAAAACGATTTGGTTATTGGCTTTTCAAGCTTTGCAAAAACCGGAGAGTATATCGGTTACGTTTGGGCCATATTATCCATACTGATGGGAATGATTCCCAATGCACATTTGCGTGCCCAGCCCTCATTTAGGGGAGAAGTGCTTAATATAAAAGGATATGTAAATATTGACATCAGCATCATGAAACTGATTATGCCTCTAGTGAAACTCATATCCAAAAAGGAGATACGAACATTGATTGGCGGTGTTTTAAATGGATAATTTTAGTGATGACATCAAATCAATACTGGAAATTGAGGAAAATGATAAAGTCAAATTCAGGACAATTGAAATAAGTTCAGATAAAACGGCCTATCTTGCAGTTCGTGAAAGCGAAAAAATCATGTTTGGAAAGTTAACCTCACTAAGTCTTGAACCTGTAGCGTTGATCATAAAGGAAAAGGACGAATACCGCTACCATGGCCTAAATGATGAAAAATTTGATGAAAATATAGTTAGGGAATTTGTAAAAGAATGCCTCTAATCATTTCCTGTCCAAGAGCTTTTCAAGGCGGTCGATTTTTTCTTCATGCTCTTTTAGGGATTCCTTTAGCTCAGCGACTTCCTCGTGAATGTCTTTTTTATTTTTAGATTTTTCCTCATTATCCTTTATAACCAATTTGAAAAGAACAATTCCCACAACCGAACCGAAAAGCATTGGCGGATATATTGAATTGACCAGCTGAACATCCATACTGGAAGGAACATAAAGCAATATAAACAGCATTTCAAGACCAACCATTAAAAACATCAAAATAGCAGATTTTGTTGAGTTTAAAAAACGTCTGCCGTTTAAGATATAAACTGCGCTGCCTATGAATCCGCAGAGAATGGTTGAAATGGAACATGGAACTGCAGTCACACCGCCCAGACTCAATCTGAAAAGACCTGCAACAATAGCTGATGGAATACCTACAATAGGTCCCCCAAGCATTGATCCAATAAGAATTGTCATTGTTCTGACATTTGCCGGTGACTTATCAATGAATATGGATATTGAAGCAAGAATGCCCAAAACTGAAAAGATTATCGCACAATAAATCAGATTTCTTCGGGATTTTTCACCGCGCACAACAGCCTTGAAAATCCTTGTCTGCATTGCAACAATCATGAAAATCAATGAAACAGCCAGTATATTGAACATGTCCAGAAAAGAGCCGAGGCTCATGAAGGTATTGATAACTGAATTGTAATATGAAATGAATAAGGTTATTAAAGCCAGTATCAGGAAATAGGTCACGTCATAAAGAGAACTGTCCCCAAGCTTTCTAAGCTTTGGCAGTTTAGAGGATATGAATGCAAAAATAATGATTGAAGAAAGTATCAAACCCAAATCTTCAAAATCATAAAGAGAATCATTTGTAAGCTTTAAATTTGAAACAAAGATATAGAAAAACAGCAGATTGGCTATAATTAAAACTATAAAAATTGCAAAAACTGTATTATTTTTAAATTTAAGTCTGTCCAACATGTTTATCCCCATTAATATGGAAGAGGAATGTTTTCCTTATCCAC
>CACYVR010000244.1 GCA_902777885.1 uncultured Methanobrevibacter sp. | reverse complement strand
CTTGGTTCTTTAGCTTTGTATCTTAAACCTTTGTAACCACATTTTCTACAAGTTGTTGCACCAGCAGGGTTACGAGCATTACATTTTAAGCAGATTTTAATATTGAACATTCTGTTTTCTGCTTCTTCAAACCTAGCCATTAATAATTCCTCCTTATAATAATGAAATCAATTAAATAATCGTTATGAAGAAAATGAGATATTTCAATAATCATAACTATTAATAAATTATATTTATTTAATAGTATTTAAAGTTTTAGATATTTTCATCTATTTTAAAGTTAATAATTAAGAGTAATTAAAAAAAGATAGATACAACATCTAAAAAAAAAATTTAAACTATTTATTGAATAATTTACTAAAATAATAATATAATAATTTGGGAGAAAAAGTTTAATGACAAAAACTAGAATAGAATGGATTGACCTTGTAAGGGCAATTGCTATTTTAACCGTATTATTTATTCATGCAACCGATGGAATCTACATCATTTCATCAGATATGATAATAGATTATACATGGGGATCAATGATATTTAATTTCATTTCTATTTTTATTGGCCGTATAGGTGTTCCGTTCTTTTTAATGATAACTGGTTATCTGTTATTGGACAGAACTTATGATGATGTAAAAACGCAAAACTTCTGGAAAAACAACTGTAAAAACTTAATTATCATTACAGTGTTGTGGGCAGTAATCTATTCACTATCCCTGCAAGCAGTATTTACAAACAGCAGCGAAATAAATCCGGTTGAGGCGGGAAACCTCTTCTTCAGCCATATGTGGTACATGCCGATGATTATTGGAATGTATCTTTCAATGCCGTTTGTTGCAAGTGCACTGAAGCACTTCGATAAAAAAACCATATTCCAAGCATTAATAGTATTTTCTCTTTTAGCATTCATAATGCCTTTTGTATCAACATTATTGGATATTCAGGGAATTAAAAATGTAACAATACAATATAGTCTTGGTTTTAGTGGGGGCGTTTATGGAATTTACATAATTTTAGGATATCTGGTTAAAAAAGGAATGTTTAAAAAGATTTCCAGCGCCAAATTGTGGATTCTTGCAATCGTTTCATTTTTGATTTGCGTTATCTTCCAGTACTATACTTTCAGCGTAGCATACAATTTCGCATTATGGTATGAATTCCCATTCATTTTGACAGGATCATTTGCATTATTTGAGTTATGTTCAAGAAAGAAAAGCGTCAGGTTTTACAGTGGCGTTAAAGTATTGTCCAAATATTCATTTGCAGTATTTTTAATACATAACCTATTTAGGCTGCCTCTGCTTCCATTCGTAGTCATGATTCCAGTTACAGAACCAGTGAAAGCAATAATCTTATGGATTTTATTAGTAATATTAAGTTTTGGTGCAGCCGCATTAATCTATAGAATCCCTAAGTTTGGAAGATTTATTTTATACATGAGATAACACTACATTATCTCATGCTTTATTTCTTTAAAAGCAGTCCTTGTTTCAGGCATTGGAAACAAAGGATAGATGTGAAATAGCCCCTCACCAACAATCAGCCTATAGTCAACATTATCTCTTTCAAGATTTTCGACATACTTTAAAACATCCTTATAAAAGATTTCGTTATCCCCAACAAAGATTAAAGTTCTTGGAAGGTTCGTATTATCCCCATAAAGCGGACTGACCTTATAATTCTTAGTATCCAAGTCACCTGCCCATGATTTGCCAATTTGTCTAAGTCCGACTTCGCCCAAAATCGGATCTGATTTGCTGTCATAATCATTATCCATTGAAACATCAACCCATGGTGAAAAAACAACGACATTATCCGGCTGAGACAAGTTAACTCTATTCAAATGCTGGCAAAATGAAAGTACAAAACCTCCTCCTGCCGAATCACCCATCAATATGATATTATCATTTGAATATTCATTATATAAATCCGTGATTAAATCTAAAGTTTCATTGCAGGAATGTTTAGGCGCTAAAGGATAAACCGGCGCTAGAACATATGCATTGAGTTTACGTGCCAACAGATAACAAAAGAAAAAGTGCTGATAGTTGATTTCACCCACATAAGCTCCGCCATGGATGAAAATAATTGTTCTTTGAGAAGATTCCTTATTCCCAAA
>CACYVR010000243.1 GCA_902777885.1 uncultured Methanobrevibacter sp. | reverse complement strand
GCGTTCAAACATTACTGTTTTAAACTCAGTATTTGCAAATACCACATCCAACTATTCCACTGCAATTAAAGGGGACAAATCACTGAAAATTAAAAATACCAAATTCATTAATTTGCATGCCAACTTTACTGCAGGAGCAGTTTCATTTAAAATGGGAAATGAAGCTGAAATTGAAAATTGTACCTTTGAAAACGTTAGCTCTTCAAAAAATGGAGGGGCATTGTTTATTGACGCTTATTTAGCTAAGGATATGCCCGCTGTAATCACCAATTCCACATTTGTTGATTGTTATTCCGGATTTGGTGGAGCCATATTGGCATTAGGATCCAATATCACTGTAGAAAACTGTAATTTTAAGGATAATTTAGCATTATTCGACGGTGGTGCAATATATGGTTCCTATTCAAATATGATGATTTCAGACTCAACATTTGATGGAAATGGCGGACAGGGCCCTGTTGGTGGCCGTGATTCCTACGGCGGTGCAATATATTGTGATGCCGGTAAATTAAACCTGTATGATTCCAAGTTGATTAACAACTTTGCACAGACAGGTTCAGCCATATATCTACATGATTCAGATTATGATATTAAAAATAATGAATTCAATAATAATTCTGATTTAAATGGTACTTACAACGATATCTTTAGCGAATTTGATAAAGAAGCAACTTTAGAAAATAATACATATAGTGGAGACAATACCACAAATTTAAACAATAAATTTTATGGCACAATTATCGATATACCTGGAGCGGAAATAGAATTGATTGAAAATTCAATTGACGTTACCACATTGCCTTCCAAATTTGATTTACGTGATTGGAATTGGGTTACTCCTGTTAAAAATCAAGGAGCTATGGCTTCATGTTGGGCATTTTCAGCATCAGCACCATTGGAATCTGCAATATTAAGATATACAGGCATTTCAATGAGTCTTTCCGAAAACAACATACAAAATATTGGACTGGAATACTCCAAATATGGTGTAAACGGAATGAAGGAAACAGGAATACAGACTGTAGGTGGCGCTTATGCATTAGCTTGGTTTGGTGTATTCTCATCAGAATATGATGCATACGACCAACTTGGAAAAGTTTCACCAATAATTGCGCCAGCTTCAGCCATTCATTTCCAAGACATGGTCATAATACCTGCACGTAAAAATGCAACAGACAATAACCCTATAAAAGAGGCTGTTTTGAAATATGGTGCAGTGGGAGTTGGTTACGCTACTGGAAGAGGCCCATACATTAATGGATCTTCACAATATTGTTATGATGATCTTCTTCTAGACCATGGAGTTACAATAATCGGATGGGATGACAATTATCCTAAAGAAATGTTTTTCAAAACTCCTCCGGGAGACGGTGCATGGATTATTAAAAACAGTTGGGGAGAAGATGCAGGAGATCACGGATATTACTATATCTCATACTATGACGTCAACTTTTCAACAAAATCAACTGCAACTGCATATCCACTAATTAATAACGTCCAATATGATAAAAATTATCAGACAGATGTTATGGGCGTGATAGACTATGCAAATAACTCCAATACATATATGAACATATATGAAGCCCTTGATAACGATGCAATTGCTGCTGTGGGAACCTACTTTAATGAAAGTGGACTTGACTACACTGTTGAAATCTATGTTAATGATGTTTTAAAACACAACCAAACCGGTGTTTCTCCATTTAGCGGTTTCCACACCATCCAATTAGATACAACTATCCCAATTAAAAAAGGAGATATCTTTGCTGCTAAAATCATATCAAACAGTGTTCCAAAATCAACTCTCTCAAGATTACACTATCTGGAAAACACATCAAAATACCTTGTAAACGGCAATTGGGTGGATGCTTCCAGTGAGAATGTGACATGTGTTTTAAAAGTTTACACAATTGCTTTACCAATTTATACTGAAGACTTGGTTAAAATCTTCAAAAACGATTCCAAATTCGAAGCAAATATCGGTGTTGCAAACGAAACCGTAACATTTGAAATAAATGGCGGAACATACAACAGAACCAGTGATGAAAACGGAACCGCAAGAATGACAATTAACCTGGAACCGGGCAACTACACAATCAAAACGACTTACAAT
>CACYVR010000242.1 GCA_902777885.1 uncultured Methanobrevibacter sp. | reverse complement strand
AAAAAGGAGAAAGAATTGATCCTAATTTAAATATTAATGTTGATAATATTACAGAAGGTCAGAAGGCTGTTGCAGTGATTACAGCTAACAATACAATAAGTTGTAGCATGGAGGTCAGATTAAATGATTCATCCCTTGCATGTCCTGTTGAAATTGTAAATGGTAAAGGCAATGTAACAATTGACAGAAACCTAACTGCTGGCCAATATACTGCCACTGTTTGCTATGAAGGTGACGATACTTTTACACCAAGCAACAAATCAACAACATTCACTGTAAAAGAAAGAATAAATCCTAACTTAAACATTAAGGTTGACAATATTACAGAAGGTCAGAAGGCTGTTGCAGTGATCACAGCCAATAATAGCATAAGTTGTAGCATGGAAGTTAGATTAAATGATTCATCCCTTGCATGTCCTGTTGAAATTGTAAATGGTAAAGGCAATGTAACAATTGATAGGAATTTAACTGCGGGACAATACACTGCCACTGTTTGCTATGATGGTGACGATACTTTTAGACCAAGTAATAAATCAACTACATTCACTGTAAAAGAAAGAATAGATCCTGACTTAAACATTAAGGTTGACAATATTACAGAAGGACAAAAAGCCATTGCAGTAATCACAGCCAACAATACAATAAACTGCAGCATGGAAGTCAAACTAAACGAATCATCCGCTACATATCCTGTTGAAATTGTAAATGGTAAAGGCAATGTAACAATTGATAGGAATCTAACTGCTGGCCAATACACTGCCACTGTTTGCTATGATGGTGACGATACTTTTAGGCCAAGCAACAAATCAACTACATTCACTGTAAAAGAAAAAGGAGAAAGAATTGATCCTAATTTAAATATTAATGTTGATAATATTACAATGTTGATAATATTACAGAAGGCCAAAAGGCTGTTGCAGTGATTACAGCTAACAATACAATAAACTGCAGCATGGAAGTCAAACTAAACGATTCATCCCTTGCATGTCCTGTTGAAGTTATAAATGGTAAAGGCAATGTAACAATTGACAGAAACCTAACTGCTGGCCAATACACTGCCACTGTTTGCTATGAAGGTGACGACACTTTTACGCCAAGCAACAAATCAACCACATTTACCGTAAAAGAAAGAATCAGGGACACTATACTCCATATTACATCAAAAGACATAAAGTATGGTGAAGAGGAAACAATTGGATTTGCTTTAGCTGATATTGATGGAAATAATATATCTGGAAGCATTGATGTAAGTGTAGATAATAATAGTCAGACTGTTGATATAGTGGATGGTGTTGGGACTCTTAAAGTCAGGAATTTGTCTGCAGGAAATTATACTGTCATAGCAAAGTATGCAGGAAGTGAAAAATACCTCCCATCATATTCATTATCCGAGTTCAATGTATTTAAACTTGGCACACAGATTATATGCAAAGACATGACTACCAAAGCTGTTGGATCTACTGATGGAAAAGTAGGCGAATACTTCAACTGGACATTAGTAGATGAAAATGGCAAGCCAATGAAAAATGTCCCTATGAAAATAGAATTCAACGGTGCAGTCTATGATGAGAAAAACGGCATCGTTACAGATGACAATGGTAATGCGAAAATTCAAATCAATTTAGGATACAAAGGAACATATACCTTTGCTATCTTCTATCAGGGTGATAAAAACCACAACTCATCATTTACTGTATCAAAAATCACTGTAGAAGAGCAAACTCCCACATTAACAGTTCCCAACAAGTCATACAAAACAACTGAAAAAGACAAACAACTAACTGCAACATTCCAAACCTCAAGAGGAAATCCAATTCCCGGCAAAAAAATAACCTTCACAGCCAATGGCAAATCCTACACTGCAACCACCAATAACAATGGAATTGCAACAGTTAATATAAACTTAAATACAAAAGGAACCTACAGTTTCACCACTAAATTCTCAGGTGACAACACATATAAAACAACCACTCAAACTGCAAAACTAACAATACAATAAAGAAATAAGAGTAAACCGCCAAAAGTATGAAAAATTATCACAAAGAACATCAAAAATAAACCCCTCATTTATTTTAAAAATAAAGGGAAACAAATTTTTATAAAAAAATATATACTTTTGGCGAGCACTCTATCACTAAAAAAAAGAAAAAGCAATATTTTAGAAATTGCTAAAAACTATTTTTAAAAACTAATTCTAAAAAAACTAATTCTAAAAAAACTAATTCTAAAAAAAATAATTCTAAAAAAACTAATTCTAAAAAAACTAATTCTAAAAAACGCTATTTATAATAAACATTAACATTATTCAATGATTTGATTCTGTCAAAATTATCATTTAAATAATAAATAAATATTCTTAATGTTTTCTCTATTCCACTCTTTTGTCGCATGTACAAATCATTAGAATTAGCCTTGATTAAATCAGCACTTACATCTGAACTTGTGCTAATAATCACATCATCATCAACAATGGCTATACCTCCATAACCTATGCCTGCAGTAGTGCCAATCCCTATAAATCTGAAGAAGATATTTTTTGAGCTGCTTCAGCCATCTGAATAGACATCTCAATGTCACCGATGTCATCATATACCTTAATTCCCTTTATCAATTCCAAAGGTTCTACAGGATCATCAATTTTCAAAATAGATTTTACTGCATCCAAAGTAGGTATGAACAATCCACATGTAACACTTAAATTCCTTAAATCAAAAATAGAACATTTATCCTTCAAGATTGCATCTTTTAGGCAATCCTTTTGAACTTCATTCACCAAATATGAATATTTGGACGAGAAATTATCTTCATAATCTTGGGCAAGAGCATGTATTTCATGAGCTAAAATCCCATGAGTGAAACATTCAGCAGTAGCAACAGTAATCATTTCAAAAACCTTCAAATGAAATAAATAAAAAAAAATAATTAAAGAGAGGGTGACTCACAAACACGATTTCAATTTAAAAAATTGGACAAATTATAATTTTAATCAAAATAATTTAAAGTTTATTAATTATTTCAATTTATTTT
>CACYVR010000241.1 GCA_902777885.1 uncultured Methanobrevibacter sp. | reverse complement strand
ATTAGCGATATGAAGTCTAAGTGGGGTCGAAATTTTAATAATTATTATTCTTTTCCAGATACTAAAACTTTAAATAATATATTTTTGGATGATGAAGAAGAACTTTTAAAATCTGGTGTTTGTAAAAATAATAATTTAAAAGCTTGTGGTGTTGGTTATAGGGCACCATATATGCGCAAAGCAAGTGAAATTTTTTCACTTGAAATAGACCTTTCGGATATTTCAAAAATGTCTTATGATGAAGCATTTGAAACAATTTTGAAAGTTCCCGGTGTCGGACCTAAGGTTGCAGATTGCATTTTGCTTTATGGTTTTGGATTTAGACAGGCATTTCCAAGTGATGTGTGGATTAAACGTATTGTTTCTTATTTATACTTTGATGGAAAAGATATTAAAGTAGAAAAAGTACGTGAATTTGGAATGGATGAATTCGGAGACTATGCAGGTTACGTTCAGTTATATATGTTTCATTATGCTAGAAAATCCGGGCTTATGGAAAAATTAAAATAATTTCGGTTATATAAATTAACTTGATGGAAAAGAAAAATTTAATCCTTTTAATCTGTACAGTATTGTCATTTTTCACGGTTTTTGCAGTCAATGCAGTCATGGTTGTCGTTCCATCAATAGCCAGTGAATTCCATATGAGCAATATTGTTCAAAATTGGATAATAATTATTTTTTTATTGGTTGTGGCGGTCTTGTCCATTCCCGCAGGTCAGATTTCCGGAAAATTTGGCCTTAAAAAAGTCACAATTTTGAGTATAATTCTGTTTATAATAATTTCCATTGCAAATGTGCTGGTTACCTCTTCCGAGCAATTTTTAGCATGCCGTTTCATATTGGGAATATCATTATCATTTATTAATGTCACTTCTATGGCGATGGTAGTGTCTGCATTTGGAGTTGAAGAACGTGGAAAGGCATTAGGGATAAATATTACTGGTGTCTACATTGGTTTATCACTATCTCCAGTTCTTGGAGGAATATTAAATTATAATCTGGGATGGAGATCAGTAGTTTTATTTGGTGTTCCATTTTTATTTGTAATATTGGCATTGCTTTTAACAAAAATTGATGAAGAATGGATAACCTTTGAAAATGTTTCCCTTGATATAAAAGGATATTTTGCCTATGGAATCGGAATGGTATTGTTTATGTATGGCTTTACAGTACTCAATACCTTATTTGGAATAATATTGACCATTTTAGGCATTCTGATTCTGATTGTATTTGGAGCTATAGAGCTAAGGCAAAGTAATCCTGCATTTGATGTAAGATTTTTCAAAAATCGTAAATTTTTATCTTCCAATTTCGCTTCCCTTTGTGCTTATTTGGCCACTTTTGCGGTAACGACTATTTTAAACTACCATTTGCAATATATTAAAGGATTTGATTCACAATCTGCAGGAATGATTTTGCTTGTTGCACCATTATGTCAAGTAGTGCTTGCTCCAATAGCTGGAAGATTGTCTGATAGATATGTTCCACAAATTTTAGCAGCTATTGGGATGGCTTTAGGTACGCTGTCACTATTTTTATTCTCATTTTTAGGAAGCGAAACTCCTCTTGAATTTTTAATCATATCAATGGTAATTTATGGTGTTGGATTTGGATTGTTTTCTCCTCCAAATACAAATGTCATAATGAGTTCTGTTCCTCCAAAAGACACTTCGGTTGCATCAGCAGCCGTATCAACAATGCGTACTGTAGGTCAGGCAATGAGTATGGGCATATTAACGTTAGTATTTGCCTTTATTATGGGTGATGTTCCTATTGTTGAGCAATATTATCCGTTATTGATAAGCAGTTGCCATATAACCTGTTTAATTTGTGTGGTATTATGCATTGCATCTGTATTTGCTTCATTTGTCGGAATTAAATCAGATGATTCTAGCCTCCATAAATGATTTGGATTAATTTAATTTCATCGCCGTCATTTATCTAAATTGTGCAAGAACACCATGACTTCTGTAAGTCGTGGGATGAATTGCACAAAAATATGGGCATTATTATTTTTTTTTAATTGCACTTATTACTACTTATTTTTTTTGATGTTTTGTAAATATTTTTTTTGGTGAAAATCGTATTATTTTTATAGGATTTTTGGTGAGTGGAATAAATAATTATGAAATGCTTTTTGGTATACTTAT
>CACYVR010000240.1 GCA_902777885.1 uncultured Methanobrevibacter sp. | reverse complement strand
ATTACTAACGTTATAACTTATTAAAACAATCGTAATTAATAAATAACCATAATATTACAATTAAATCTAATTTTATACCTTAGTTAATCTCTGATTTTTAAATACACTTTAGGATCTTTAAGAATTATGAAATTTTTTCATAGTTAAATATCTTTTGATATAAATGATTATATACTAGTTTTTACATAAATATTATCATGTCTGGAAAGTCTAAAATAAATATTTTTAAAAATATGAGTGAAGATGAATTGGATATTGCAATTAAGGAATATAGTGGCAATTATAGATATTATCAAAGATTAATTGCTATGAAATTAATCTCTATTGGTTTTTCATTTTCAAAGGTTGGTCGAATTTTATTAGTTAGTTACTTATCGATTCATAGATGGGCTAAAGCTTGTGAAACTTCTGGTTTAAGTGGTTTAATTCCTGAATTTGGAGGGGGAAGGCCACCAAAATTAAGTAAAAATATGGAAAATAAATTGTCAAAGAGAATTGAACGTGAAGAAAAAATCACAATGGTAGAAGTTCAGAATATATTAAAAAATGAATATAATGTAGAATTCACTCTACCTCACGTTTGTAATATTGTAAGAAAACTAGGATTTGATTATATTCAACCAAAAAATGATAATGATGAATTTACTCTAAGAAAAGTAGTAGTGAAAACTAACTAATTTCATTCATTAATGGATCTGCATATGTAGTATATTTTATATTTAAAGTATATATCAAAAATTATTTAACTTATTTTTCAAATAAGAAAAATACTGGTTTGATTAATCTTTATTGAATATTATGATGGAGGATTAATATGATTGATGTTGAAAATCCTACAATTTTAAATTTAATTCCTAATTATGAGTTTGAGGAACGATGGGAGAAGTTACTTCTTGCATCAGAAATTGTTGATGCAACATTTAATTATTTTCAAATAGAACGTGATTTAAAAGATAAAGGACGTCGTCCATGGAATTTAAAAAATATGGTTAAATTAATGTTCTTGGCATCTGTTGAAAAAAATGAAAACAGTGTGAAAATAAGTGACGATGCAAAAACTGATATTTTTTATCATGCTCTTTGTGGTGGAATCATGCCAAGTGATCGCAGTATCAGAGACTACAGAAAGATTTACAAAAGTATATATCAATTAATATTAAGTTTTACATTAATTACCACACGATTAATGGATTTATCAAGTTTTTACCATGTGTCTGCTGATGGAACTATTAAATTAGCATGCAATTCTCCATTCAATACAATTAAAAGGAAAGACATTCATTTGTTAATCAAACATTATATGGTTGAAAAACTGACGAAAAAAGAGATAAAAAAATTAAGAAAACCTGCAAAAAAGTTTTTATATGAAAACAAGTTATCTCCTAACGAAAAAATTAATATCTTATTTGATTGGTTGGATAAATTAGATTTAACAGGTCAGGATTCACTTCCTTTATTTGATGTTGATGCAAGATGGATGAAACCTAAAGATAAAGGTCAAAAATATAAAAAATTAGCTTATAATGTTCAAGTATGCACAGATACTGAATCTAAATTAATTTGTGGTATTAATGTTGTTCAATTTCCAACAGATCATTACCAAATTCCTGCATTACTTGATCAAACAATACAAAACCTTCAAATAAAACCCTCAATTGTCAGTGCAGATACAATATATGCAACAATTTCTAACTTCTTTTACCTAAAACTACAAGGAATTAGTGCTAGAATTCCAACAAGGGAACAAAATAAGAAGTTTATTAAAAATCCAAGTGATAATCCCTATGCTAAAGAATATTTTGAATTTGATGAAATAAGAAATGTTTACATTTGCCCACAAAAACATGAATTAACTCCAGATGGAGTTTATGATGCACCACCAGAGAAAGGAGGATTCAATAAAAAGAAAATAGTTTATTCAAATCACGCTGCTTGTCAAAATTGTCCTGTAAAATCCAAATGTACTAAAGCAGATCATCGAACAATAACAAGATATCTTCATGAGTTATCATATGAAGTAGAAAAGATAATGGACACACCAGAAGGTCAAGAAGAATATAAAAAGAGAAGCCGTACTGTGGAATCACATAATGGAACATTTAGACGTATTTATCATTATGATGAATTGCCATTGACGGGACTTGAAACTATTCAGGG
>CACYVR010000239.1 GCA_902777885.1 uncultured Methanobrevibacter sp. | reverse complement strand
TCGTCGTCATCAGATATGAATTTTTTCATGAATGCTTTTTGAAATACTTTGATTTCGTATATTTCTTCATCGCTTAATCCTTTTACCTGATTTGTTAATGTTGCTATCTTTAGAAGTAATTCGGATTTTGATAGTTCGGAGTTCATAAATAAAGCCACGGTCAGGTACATGATTTCAATATCTGTGTTGGTTAATTTTCTATTGTTATTTATTATATCTTCAAGTATTTTTATTTTTTCATCGGCATTATCTTCCTGAGTGAATATTTTTTTGATAATTTTGGATCGGCAGTGCATAATATGCATTGGTATACCAGTTTTTTACTGTCAATTCTTAAATATATTTTGTACGTTCCGTATCGTCCTAAATGATCTAGCGTTAATACTGTGCTGTGAAATTCTAAATCAATTACTTTGTTTTCTGATATTTCCAGCACATAGTCTAAAAATTGCTTGTTGTTTTTACTAATTTCTAATGTTGTTTTGCATGGTTTTGCTCTGTCATGATTGACATGCAAGTATTTTAGCATTGGTACTGGAAATGTATCTGTTAATCGCTTGAAACTGCGATCTTCAAGTTGTTCTGTCATAGTTTAAAACCTCTATAATTTATTAATCAAGTTTTATATTGTAATTAATCATTTATAAATTCTTTGTTTTTAATTTAGACAATATAACTTCCTTAAATCAATATTCTAATCAGTTTATAATATTTTTATAATTTGTAAAAATTGCCTTATTTTATAAATATTATTCTTGTTTGAATTTAGTGACGGAGGTTGTAAATATTATTTTTCTATGAATTGCTGTTCTTTTTTAAATTTGATTCTTTATTGAAGAGAATATATGTAAAAAATTTTAAAATGATGATGTGTGGTTAATTAACGGAGTTTGGAGAAGTATTTCTACTTTTCTTTCATGTCCTTTGTAATGCTGATGCTTTCACGGGAGTATTTTTTGGGGTCTTCTATAATTTCTAAAGCTATTTTTTCAATGGATTCGATTGATGTGCGATAACCTAGTGGAGTTTCGCCTTTTTTGGTAATGACGTAATCGTCTTCCTCGCCATGTTCAAGATATCCTGCTCTTATGATGGTATAGTCAACATCACTGTTTTCAATAAGTCCTGCAGCATATTGGTTTGGAATCTGGCTTTGATCGTTATCCACATTGAACTCTGCACCATCCCCTTCAAGTTCATTGTATATTCCCACAGAAGCCATGAAAATGAATCTTTTGGGATTTAGATTAATGATATTGTCCACCATAACAGGTATATAGTCTCCGGAAATTGCAAAATAAACAATGTCTGAGTCTTTTAGAACTTTTTTCAATGATCTGAAGTCTGTTGCATTAACGCTTTTGCAGGTAATTCTGTAATTGTCCTCATAGAGATTGCCTGCACTTCTTGAAATAAGTGTCAGGTGATGATTTGTAACTGCAAGTAACCTGGCCGTAAAAGCCTTTCCAAATCTTCCGGTCGCTCCAAGAATAGCTATATTCATTTTTTTCACCTAATTTAAATTTTTGATTATTTTGCTCTATATATTTTATCATGTAATACTGGGTATTTAAATGAACTCAAAAAAAGTAATACTTTTATATACTTTCAATTACAAAATTATAATTAGTAATACTGAGTATATAAATGAACTCAAAAAAAGTAATACTTTTTGGCTGTTTGGTTGTTACTGAATTTGATTTTTAAAGACATTTCAACTTTTGGGCAAGTCTTTAAAAAAATTTTTGAGTAATACTGAGTATTTAAATAAACTTAAAAAAAGTAATACTTTGAGGTGTTTTTATGATTGATGAAATAACTGATTTCCTATTTGGCCTAAAAATGACAATTATTTCAGGAATATTCCTTCTGATATCCATTATTTTCATGATATTTGGAATTGAAACTCCAATTTACTTAAATCCTGCATGGGGAACAGTAATAATAAGCGGTATTCCAATGCTTCTTCTGGCAATGACCAGATTAATCCGTGAAAAATGGATTTCATCTGCCCTATTGATTGCAATAGCTATGGTGGCATCACTTCTGATAGGGGAGGTATTTGCAGCAGGTGAAGTTGCATGGATTATGGCATTGGGTGCTCTTCTGGAAGATTGGACAGTTGAAAGGGCTAAAAAAGGCTTAAGAAATTTAATTAATTTAACTCCACAAACAGGAAGAAGAATAAGTGATGGAACTGAGAAGGTAATTCCTGTAGATGAAATAAAAATTGGCGATACATTAAGGATTCTTCCAGGTGAAAGCGTACCTGTGGACAGTCAGTCATGACTGGTGAATCACTGCCGATCGACAAGGAAGTGGGTGATGAAGTATTCTGCGGTACTATGAACCTCTATGGTGCCATTGACATTAAAGCAACAAGTTTGGGTGAAAATTCTTCACTTCAAAAATTAATAGACCTTGTAAAAGCCGCTGATGAAAAGCAGGCTCCAACTCAAAGAATTGCAGACAAATGGGCAACATGGCTGGTTCCGGTTGCACTGGCAATTGCAATTGTCGCATGGATTGTAACGGGCAACATCGAAAGGGGAGTTACTGTTTTAGTAGTGTTCTGTCCATGTGCATTGATACTTGCAACACCAACTGCAATAATGGCTGCAATAGGTCAGGCAACAAAATATGGCGTGCTCATCAAATCAGGTGAAGCGCTGGAAACATTGGGTGCTTTAAATACTTTGGTATTCGATAAAACAGGTACTTTAACTTACGGTAATTTGGAAGTTTCAGATGTCATCTCCCTTAGGGATGATTTGTCTGGCGGGGATTTGCTTAAAATTGTTGCCTCATGTGAAAAACTCAGTGAACATCCTTTAGCAAAAGCAATTGTGAAAAATGCAAAAGAAGCCAATATTGATGTTGAAGAACCTAAGGACTTTAAAATGTATCCTGGAAAGGGTGTTACATGTACAAATTCTTATGGTAATGTATATGCGGGAAATGCCAAATTTCTACTGGAATACAACATTGATGTTGATGTCGATTCTCAGCTGGACAAATTGAAACATGAAGGAAAAGCTTCAATAATTGTTGCGTTAAACGGTGAAGTCGTTGGACTTGTCGGATTGTCTGACGTGATTCGTGAAGATTCTAAAGAGATGATTGAAAGATTGGATGAACTGGGTTGTGAAAGCATATTGCTTACGGGTGATAACTCCCAAACTGCCGATTACTTTGCAGGACAAGTCGGTATTAGCAAAGTATTCGGTAATTTGCTTCCTGAAGAAAAACTTTCATGGATTGAAAAACTCAAAAGTGAAGGCAAAAAGGTATGTATGATTGGAGACGGCGTAAATGATGCTCCTGCGCTTAAAACCGCTGATGTCAGTGTGGCAATGGGATCTGTTGGAAGTGACGTTGCAATCGAAGCTGCAGACATTGCGCTTCTGGGAGATGATATCGGCAAGATACCATATCTTAAAAAACTCTCTAATTCCACATTGTTTACAATCAAAGCCAATATTGCAATGTCAATGGCAATCAATGCGGCTGCCATAATCTGTTCTGTATTGGGACTTTTAAATCCGGTAACGGGAGCGATTGTTCACAATGCAGGATCATGTTTGGTTGTTTTAAATGCTGCATTGCTATATGACAGGCATTTTGATGATTCAATTAAAAAAATCGACACTGAGCATACCCAACATTCACATTATCACTTCCACGATGACGGTGAACACACCCACTCACATGAAGGTGTTAAAATCATTGATGAAATCGTTACGGATAATGGAATTAAGCATATGCATGCTCACAAACACTCAATTGCAAGAAAAAGTTGTGAACTTCATCACAACTAACTTTTTTTCTTTTTAATTTTGGTAGGTTAAACGACACTGCTGTTTTGAACCTAAAATAATCATTTTTTTGATAATGCTTGTGTAATTCAGGCATTTGTTGCTGTAATTTAAAAAAAGAAAAGGATTAAATTAATTAATCCTTAATGGTTATTGTGTTTGAAATTCTTAAGTTCTCATACTCGGATGTGATGATGTACTTGCCGGCCATCAGGTTAATGTTCAGCTTAGCTATTCCATGAGAATCACTTATGCGATTGTAGAACACTCCGTTGATGTTGAACGTTACTTTCACGTTGGCTAATGCTTTTCCCTGGCCGTTTAAAACGGTGACGTTGAATGTTGAACCGTCCTTGTATTTCATTTCCAAGTCGTCTGCGATTAATGTTGGCAATACTGTAATGTTATATGACATCATAAGGCCTGTAAGTGGATCGGTGGCCGTTAGGATGTATTCTCCAGGTTCTAAATTAATGTTTAATTTGGCTGTTCCGTTTTCATTGGTTAAACGGTTGTAGAATACTCCGTTGATGTTCATGGTAATGCTTTTGCCGGCTATTGAATTACCTTCACCATCAATTAATGAAATGTAGAACTGGGAAGCGTTTCTGAAGTATTTGA
>CACYVR010000238.1 GCA_902777885.1 uncultured Methanobrevibacter sp. | reverse complement strand
TAATGGTTTATCTGCGAGTAAACGTATATTCTTACGGAGAATTCTTTTTGAACCCCCTCTTGCAGGAATAACTACTAAAATTTTATTGTTGTTAAACATGTTAATCACGAAATATTATAAAAAAATTTAATTAATATCTATACTTAATATTAATATATTATAATATTAAATCTTTGGTGTTAAAATGAAAAATATGTCAAAAGAACTATTGGATAGAATTAACAACTTAGCAACACCCGTTAAGATAATGCATGTATGCGGTTCACACGAACATACAATAATGGAAAATGGTATTAGAAGTCTGTTGCCTGACGAAGTGGAAATTGTTGCAGGACCGGGATGTCCAGTTTGTGTTGTTCCATCACGTGAGATAGATGAGTGCTTGGAACTAGTTGAAAAAGGAGTTACAATTACAACATTTGGAGATATGTTGAGAGTTCCAGGATCAAACGGTTCCCTTGCAGATGCTAAAGCCGAAGGCGGAGATGTAAGAATTGTTTATGGAATTAATAAAGCTATTGAAATAGCTGAAAAAGAAGACAATGACGTTGTGTTTATGGCAGCAGGTTTTGAAACGACAGCACCTACAACAGCTGCGGAATTGCTTTCTACCCCTCCGGAAAACTTTTCAGTACTATCTTGCCACAGATTAATACCTCCTGCAATTGATTTTTTAATTAATTCCGGCCAAACAAGTTTAAATGCTTTAATTCAACCGGGACACGTTTGTACGATTATCGGAACCAAACCGTTTGAATATTTCTCTACTGATTTTGGCATTCCGCAAGCGGTTGCCGGATTTAATCCATTAGACATTTTGATGTCTGTATATATGATTTTAAGACAAATTCACAATGAAACACCAAAAATAGATAATGAATATGCAAGAGCAGTCAGGGAAGAAGGAAATGAAATTGCAACCAAAATGATTGGAGAAGTATTCGATGTTGCAAGTAGAGAATGGAGAGGATTTCCTAAAATACCGAATTCTGTTTTAGAAATAAAAGATGAATTTGCAGAATTCAATGCTCGTGAAAAGTATGACATTGAAGTTAAAGATGTTAAAGAGGCACCGAAAGGATGCATTTGCGGACCTATTTTAAGGGGACTTGCAAGGCCTGAAGATTGTAAACTATTCAGAAATGAATGTAATCCGCTCCACCCAATTGGAGCATGTATGGTAAGTAAAGAAGGAACCTGTAACATCGCACACAGATATTCAAGAGGATAAATTATGAAAATAGAAGCAATAGCCGTTGATATTGATGGAACAATAACAGATAATAAAAGAAAAATTTGTATTTCTGCCATTGAATCATTAAGAGCAGCCGAAAAAGCAGGAATTCCTACCATAATCGTTACTGGAAATGTAGTTAATTATGCATATGCAACTGAAGTTCTAATCGGATGCAGCGGAGGGCTTGTAGCTGAAAACGGAGGCATGATTTTTAAAGAAGGATACAACAATAATGCTGTTGAAATTTTAGTTAACCGAGAATACATCGAAAAGGCAGATGCCCACCTTAAGGAAAAATTAGGAAAGGATTACTCAAAACATGCATCACACGACAACAATTACCGTGCAACAGAAGTTGTATTTTATAAAACCATTCAAAGAGAAATTATAGAGGATGCACTTAAAGATTATGAATTTATAGATGAATTGGAGATTTATGACAGCGGTTTTGCACTTCACGTTACAGACAAACGAGTTAATAAAGGAAGCTCACTTAAAAGGTTATGTGAAAAGAACGGCATTAATATGGATAATGTAATGGCTATTGGAGACAGCGAAAATGACGAAGACTTTTTAAAAGAGGTTGGAGTAAAAGTAGCTGTTGGAAACGCTGATGACACTTTAAAGGAAATCAGCACGTACGTATGTGAGAAAAACTTCGGCGACGGTGTAGCTGAAGCCATTGAAAAATTTGCATTGAGAGGATAAAATGATATATGAAATTGCTGAGAAATGTGAAAGAGAAGTAGAAAAACTATCTGACACATGGGAAAAAGTTTTGCAAAAGAAGAAATTGAAAATGGAGTAGGAATACGCATAATCAAAGATGGAAAAATTGGTTTTGCATACACGTCAGATTTAGATAAAATCCCACAAACTGCTCAAAAAGCCTTAGATAATGCAAAATTAAATAAAGTTGATAAAAATTATGAATTTGCCAGTGTTGAAAAAGTTACTGACGTTAAAGGAACATATGATAAGAAATATGATGATTTAAGTCTGGATGAATGCTGCGAATTTTTAGAAAATATTATTGAAAGAACAAAAGAAAACGAATGTAGCGTAAGCTCCACAGGATTTTCAGCATCCAAGGGCGAGGAGTTGATTTTAAATTCAAATGGAGTATCCATTTATGATGAGGGCACAGGATTTTCTGGAGGATTGTCCATAAATATAGAAAAGGACGGTCAAATTGCAACAGCATACGATTACACTTCATCAAGACATTTGGATTTGGAATATGAAAAATTAACTGATGATGTGTGTAAAATTGCTCATGATTCACTTAATCCAAAATCAATCGAAACAAAAAATTGTGATGTCGTCCTAGATTATTATGCTGCATCAGGACTGCTTTCAACATTTATCCAGGGATTCAATTCAGAAAATGTTTTAAG
>CACYVR010000237.1:727-2891 GCA_902777885.1 uncultured Methanobrevibacter sp. | reverse complement strand
GTAACTTTCATGTTGACTTCTTTCATCTTGCCAGTATCAAGCTTATCAACCAGAAATTCGCTTATGTCCATTACATTGAGTTTTGAACCGAAGTCAGGATGGTTGTTTTTGAGTGTAGCTCCGCAACCGGAACATAATGTAATTACAGTATCATAATCTTTGAAAACTTCTTTGTTCTTATCAACTAAACTTTGCACAAGTTCTGTCTGGCCGGTTCTTAAAAGAGGAGAACCGCAACAGACCTGTCCTTCAGGTATGTCAATTTTAATGTCATTTGCTTCAAGAACTTTAAGTAAGCTGTGTCCTATCTTTTGCAATTTATTGTCCAGCATGCATCCTGTGAATAATGCAACTTTGGATCCGTTATAATTATCAACTTGGCTAATGAAGCTTTCGCCGTCACAGCTGACTGATCTACCAGTATTTTTAATATTGTCATTGAATGCAACATGTTCCGGCAGAGGGCCTAAATCCTCACTGCATGCAATTGCTCTCATTCTTTCAATTGCATCTCCAAAGGTATTTATGTTTTTAGGACAAACTGCCAAACATTTCCCGCAGCTCGTACAGTTGTAGAGACCCTCATCCAAACCTTCTTTTAATCGGTCAAAGTCTTCACGAGGGTCAGATTCAAATTTTGATATGTATCTCATTATATATGGTCCGCCGAATTCTTCAGTTGCAAAGTTAACGACAGGGCATGATGAAAGACATGAATAACATTCAATACAACTTCTGACTTTCTTGGTTTCGGATGTATCTTCTTTAGTTATTGATTCATCTAATTCGCCATGATTTTGTGAGTGTAAATTCAATTGAAGGTCTTTAACCTTATTTTCGATTCCGCTTTTATCAACAATCAGATCTTTTATCACTGGAAAACGTAACGGCTCAATTCTTGCATTGTCCTTGATTTCCTTTTGACATGCAAGGGCACCGTTTCCATTAAATAAAATTCCACAAGATCCACATTGTCCCGCTCTACAGGAACTTCTAAAGCTAATGTCAGCATCATACTTTTCATTTATGGCCTGAAGAGCATCTAAAACTTTCATCTGTGGAGTTTTTTCAATTTCATAACACTCCATGTGTGGTTCGCTGTCAACTTTTTTATCGAACCTTGAGACATAAACTTTAATCATCATTTCCTCCTTATAAATCTAGTCAAAATAACTATAAATTTATATTATATTTTGAACTTATTATTATAATATATTATCTATTAATAATTATATAATTTTAAGATTTTTTTGAGGATAAATATAATGAATTTAAAAGAATTAGTTACTGGAAAATCTGGTGAAAAACAGTTTTTGCTTGGTAATGAGGCTGCCGTAAGAGGCGTAATAGAAGCAGGTATTTCTATTGCAGCAACTTATCCTGGAACTCCTTCATCAGAAATAGGAAATATATTATCAGTGCTTGCAAAAGACGCTAATATTTATTTTGAGTTTTCAACAAATGAAAAAGTCGCAATGGAAGTGGCAGCAACTGCCGCAGCATCCGGACTTCGTTCATTTACATTCATGAAACATGTTGGAATGAATGTTGCAAGTGACTCATTCATGACTACTGCATACACTGGTGTTAATGGCGGAATGGTAATTTTGACTGCAGATGATCCTTCACTTTTTTCATCTCAGAATGAACAGGATACACGTAATTATGCGCGTTTATCAAATGTGCCTGTTTTAGAACCTTCTAACTGTCAAGAAGTTAAAGATATGGTTAAATATGCATTTGATTTATCTGAAAAATATAAATTGCCTGTAATTGTAAGAACAACTACTCGTGTATCTCATATGCGTGGTGTAGTTGAATTTGGTGATATTAATGATAATTCATCAAATAACGACAATCATTGGATGAGGGGTCATTTCAATAAGGATCCATCTAAATATGTGCCGGTTCCTGCTTTTGCGGGTAAAATGCATGAGAACTTATGTGCTAAAATAAGCAATATCAATAATGAAACCAATAAATCTGATTTTAATAATTCTACATCATTTTCACAAAATAAAAAATATGGTGTAATTTCTTCTGGAAGTGCATTCAATTATGCCTTTGATGTTATTAAATATAATGACTTGGATATGGATATCTTGAAAATAGGATTTTCCTATCCGTTCCCTGATAAAAAAGTTTTGGACTTCATCAAAGATTT
>CACYVR010000237.1:0-706 GCA_902777885.1 uncultured Methanobrevibacter sp. | reverse complement strand
AGTTTTAAACTTTTTTGATAAAGAAAACATTGTATTTTCGGATAATTTAAAAGAAATGGGGGAAAAAATACCCTCAAGAGCTCCTGTCTTGTGTGCGGGCTGTCCTCACAGGTCAATGTATTATGGAATAAATATTGCTATTGAAGAAATGGGCTTAACTCCTGCAGACATAATTTTCGCTTCAGACATTGGATGTTACACATTAGGTATCAATCCGCCTTACAATGCCGCTGATTACCTTCTGTCCATGGGTTCAAGTGTTGGTGACGGTTGTGGATTTTCAGTTTCAACAGATCAGAAAGTAGCAAGTTTCATAGGAGATTCCACTTTTTTCCACAGCGGTATCTCTCCGTTAATTAATGCAGTTCACAATAAGCATAATTTTGTTTTAACGGTACTTGACAATAGAATTACTGCAATGACTGGGGGCCAGCCAAACCCAGGGATTCCTGTTGATGGGATGGGTGATGAGGCACCTGAAATTTCTATTCGTAAACTTGCTCTTGCATGTGGAGTTGATTTTGTACGCGTAATAAATCCATTTAATTTGGAACAGGTTGTCAAAACTTATAAGGAAGCATTTGAAAGAGATGACATTGCAGTAATCATTTCAAAAGCTCCATGTACATTAATTAAAGGATTGACAAAAAAACCACCAGTTAACTTCATAGAATCTAACTGTAATAATTGTGATAAATGTGTCAAT
>CACYVR010000236.1 GCA_902777885.1 uncultured Methanobrevibacter sp. | reverse complement strand
GGTGATTAACATGGTTAGTAAAGGTAGAGGAAACTTTTTAAAAGTTAAATGTTTAGATTGTGACAATGAACAAATAATCTTTGACCGTGCAGCTTCTGACGTTAAATGTATTATTTGTGGTAAAACTCTTGTTAAATCTCGTGGTGCTAAAGCTAAAATTACAGCACACATTGAAAAAGTTTTAAACTAAATTTTTTAGTTTTTAACTTATTTTTTAACTATTTTTTAAATTTTACTCGTTTTTGAGGTGATTTTCATGGTAAGAAAAAGTCAAGAATGGCCAGATGAAGGGGAACTTATTGTAGGTACTGTTTACAAAGTTCTTAATTATGGTGCATTCGCTAAATTGGAAGAATATCCGGGCAAAGAAGCTTTTATTCATATTTCTGAAGTTTCTGCCGGTTGGGTAAAAAATATTAGGGATCACGTTAGAGAAAATCAAAAGATTGTATGTCGTGTTCTAAGAGTAAACCCTAAAAAAGGACATGTTGATGCTTCTTTAAAAAGAATCCGTGAAGATCAAAGAACTAAAAAAATTCAACATTGGAAAATTGAACAGAAAGCAGAAAAATTCCTGGAATTGTCTGCTAAATCCTTAGATAAAACTTTAGATGAAGCTTATGATGAAGTCGGTTACGAGCTCATGGATATCTTCGGTGATATTTATGGTGCATTTGAAACCGCTGCTGATGAAGGAGCCGAATCTTTAACCGAAGAAGGAATACCTCAAGATTGGGCAGATGCTATTACTGAAATAGCTCAAAAAAATATCACCCCTCCTGAAGTTCATATTAACGGCTATGTTGATATAGAAACTTTTGTTCCTAATGGGGTTGAAGTCATTATCGATGCCCTCAAGGCTGCTGAAGATAATGGTGATGAAGAAGAAGAAATCAAGGTCCAATGTGTTGGTGCTCCAAGATACAGAATCACTGTCAAATCAACAGATTATTTGCTTGCTGAAAAGGCACTTAAAGCGGCTGCTGACAGGTGTATTGCTGTTGTTGAAGAATCTGAAGGAAACGGTTCATTTTTAAGAGAGTTAGATGATTAGATTCTTATGAGTATGAAAATGCATAAATGTCCAGATTGTGGAATTTATACTTTAGAGGATAAATGCCCTAAATGTGAAGGCGAACTTAAAGTGATTTATCCTCCAAAATTTTCTATTGAGGATAAATACGGTAAGTATCGCCGAATATTAAAAAAAGAATTAAGGGATAAAAATGAAAGCTACTGAAATTACTATTTTAGAAGAAGTAGAATTAGATAATCCTATTTTTATTGAAGCATTGCCTGGTGTTGGTCATGTAGGCAAATTGGTTGCAGACCATATGATTGATGAGCTTGACGCAACAAAATTTGCTGAAATCTATTCTCCAACTTTCCCGCCACAGGTCTTGGTTGGCGAAGACGGAATGATTGAAAATATGATTAATGAATTGTATTACATCCGTGATTTGGGTGAAGAAAACCAGGATGTTATTATAATTGGAGGAAATACTCAGTCATTGTCTCCCGATGGTCAGTATATTGTTTGCAGTGAAATCCTTGAGTTTTTAGAAGCATTCAATATCTCTAGAATTTTCACTTTGGGCGGTGTTCCTACAGGTCAGCCTATTGAAAATCCGAGGGTTTTGGGAGCGGCCAGTGATGAAGCTCACATTGAACTTTTAAAAGAAGCCGGTGTTGAAATGAGATCTAACGATGGTGGAATCGTTGGTGCTTCAGGATTATTTTTAGGATTAGGCATGCGTAAAGGAATATATGGGGCTTGTCTGATGGGTGAAACCCCAGGTTACTTTATTGATGCTGAATCTGCAGAAGGCGTTTTATTGGTATTGGCACAGTTACTTAACTTTGAAATTAACACAGAAAAACTCGATGAAAGAGCTGAAGAAACAAGACAAATGTTGGCTCAGGCTCAACAAATGGAACAGGATTTAATAAATCGTGCTAATGCAGGAAATGCTGATGATTTAAGATATATTGGATAATCATCCAATTTTTTACTTTTTTTATGAATATTATTGTTATTCCCGATGGTGCAATGATTATTGTGCCTCTTATTGAAAAGAATGGACATAATTACTTGTCTCCTGTTAATTTTTCCAAATATGATAATGAAGTCAATCTGAATCCGGATTTTAGGGTTAATTTGTCTTCAGA
>CACYVR010000235.1 GCA_902777885.1 uncultured Methanobrevibacter sp. | reverse complement strand
GATGATTAATTTCATCTTTTTAAACCATAAAAAATATCATTAAAAGTTAATAACTCCTAATAGAGTGTGTTTTTAAGTATTTCTATTTAAAAAATAAAATAAGTTAAAATTTTTCAATTTTAACTTTAAAACTTTTATTCTTTTTTTCTATTGATAAACCAATAATAAATTTCCGCAATAATAAATAAAAGCAAAATAACTGAAAAAAATATGCTGAATGCTATTCCGGTAATTAAATCATAAATAAATGCTATTATAAGCAATATGAATAGTATTCTAATAATTATTGGTTGGTTTGACCAGTTTTCTTTAAGTTGATCTAACTTCATTTTTTATCTCCAGTATTTCTTTGGAACGTTAAACGGACTCCAACTTTCTTCTGTAAAATACTCGTAAGTTTCTTCCTTAGTTAATGTTTTTACATTACCTTTACTTATATATTTCACCTTTATTTATTGGAATTTCTAAATAGTCCATATCTCCATTTTCTTTTGGAATATTGTAAATTTTGGTGTTTTGCATGTATCCCGGTCTTGTAAATGTCAAGTGGTCATATGCTAAATGAGTATCTTTTTCATCAAGATAATTATCCACATAATAAACTCCTATGCTCTGAATTATTCCTATTGTAAAACTGCCGCCGATTAATGCTCCTATAAATGCTTTTCCAAGCAAAACTCCTTTAATGCTTATTGAAGTTAATGGCTGGATATAATCTCCGATATAATTTAATAAGTTGTTTATCACACCTATTCCATTATTGACATTTTGCAAAACTTCCTTTGACATACTATAAATGCTGCATAATCCGCAATCTCTGGTTACTGTAACTCCTTTATATGCAAACCCGTCTTTAATTTCCAATGGTGTCACCAGACCGGATTTCAAATCAATTACAAAACTTGAATTTCCACTCTCATCGCTTAATATTGCCGTATCATTATAATAAACAATGCTTGTTTTGTAATCTTTGAGTGAATTAAAAATATTATCAAATACAGATGTTATATTTACATCAGCATCTTGAGCTATTGGCTTTAAAGAGAATTGTTCTATTTTTGATAATAGTATGGAGTTAACAAAACGGAATTTGATAATGTCGCTTTCATTATCTCCTTCAATCAGCCTTCCCATGTCCGGGGTCAATATGTGCTGGTATGTTTCTTTCCAGTTCATTGCCCCCAAAATCACGGTATTATTTGCTCTGGACCATTTAACATTAGTGTCAACTGTTAAATTGTCACAGAGTTTATCGCTTAAATATGCAGTATTTAGGGATGTTAAAAACATGGAATAAAGGCTTTGCATTTTGACGTCTGTTTTATATTCGCTTTCCCTATTGATCCATTCATTCATTGTTTTATCACTTACCTTTTCATTAATTATGGCAAATGAGTGTAAAACATCAAAATCCTGCTTGTATTTATCGCTTAATCCATATGTTATCAGTTCTGATTTTTCAAACTCGATACAGTTTGGAGAATTAAATTTGGCAATTATTTCTTCTTCACTTAAATAACCAGCAATTTTTGTTCCAAAATAGTTAAAAGTAACTGATTCGTTTGTATTTACAAATTTTATTTTATCTATTCCGTCACTTATCAGTTCTTTGTATGGTTTATAATCAAAGTCATATATTGTTTTTCCATAAAGCTTGGATAATGTATATTTCAGCCCCATCTCATCAAAACTCATTGTATGGAATTTAATCTTTGCAATTGTTTCACCATTTTGGATATAATTGATTATTTCACTTTTATCAATACTTTTATCAATATATGCTCCAAATTGTTCAATATTGCTGCTGCAATTATTTCTATAAATGAAATGGGTATAATTTTGGCTTCTATATAAAATTATTCCGTTCCCGGTCAAATCTTTAAGTTTATAGCTATGTCGTGTTTCAATGCCGTCAAATGGCAGCAGAACATATTCTGATCCTAAATATGTGGCTCCATATTCGGGCATATAACCTGTTGAATATGTGTAGTATTTATATCCAATTTGAATTTCAATTAACTGATTTTTTTCCATTCTAATAATGCCGTTTATGCCGTCCTTTAGAGAATAAACGCTATTCGGATAAACATATGGGAAAGTCACATTCACATAATTAGGTACTTTTATTTCATATGTAAAATCAGTATTTTTTGTTTTTTCTCCAATGCCTTTTGGATTAATTTTTATTTTGTTTGTTATTCTCAAATCATTATTTTCAGAAGTTATAATATATTCTCCACATTGAAGATTTATATTTAAACTTGCAATTCCATTTTCATTTGTGGTTCTTGTGTAGAATACTCCATTAATATTGAAGTTTACTTTCTCAAATGATGCAGGATTTCCGATATTGTCCACCAGATACACTTTAAATTTTGTTCCGTCCTGATATTCCATCACAATGTCACTTGCTTTTAATGTTGGCAGTATTTTAATATTATTTGAAACAAAACATCCTGCATATTGGGCAGTTATGATATAATCGCCGGGTTCTAAATTTAAATTAAGGCTTGAGATTCCTAAAATGTTGGTTTGGCGATAATAAAAAACACCATTGATGTTAAACTCCACTTCATGTCCGGATCCTACTGTCTCTCCATTCTTTTCGAGTATTGTGACACTATATTTTGTAGCATTTCTATAATATTTCACCACATCTCTGTTATTTGTAATTTGAGGCAATATTGTGATGTTATTGCTTACTCTTTCATTATTTACAGGATTTGTAGCGGTCAATATGTATTTTCCAGGATTCAAATTCAGATTCAATTTCGCTATTCCGTTTTCATT
>CACYVR010000234.1 GCA_902777885.1 uncultured Methanobrevibacter sp. | reverse complement strand
TTCGAGAAGCTCTGAAAAATTATGCGGCCTGGTATTCAGTTCCTCTAGTTCAATATCGACTATTTCATATCCGTCAACATCTTCTTTTATTGGGATATAACCGTAATCAGCATCAGCTTTAATTCTATAATCCATTCTCATTAATTCTTTTTTCATTAGTTCTATTCTGACATCATTAAGCTTTTTTAATGGAACTTTTACTGATTTCATAATAACTTTTTTATGTTTTATTTCATATATAGTATATCATGTTTTATTTAGTAGGTTTAGGATTATTTGATGAGAAAGACATTTCCCTAAAGGGTTTGGAATGTCTAAAAAATGTCGATAAGATTTATGCGGAATTTTTCACTTCACATTTATTCGGTTCAAGCTTTGATAAAATCGAGCAATTGATTGGAAAGGAAATTGAAGTTTTAGTCAGAAATGAAGTTGAAGAGGAACATAAGTTCATTGAAGAGGCTAAAGACGCTGACGTTGCTTTAATTACTGGGGGAGATCCATTAATTGCAACTACCCACAGTGACTTTTTAGTACAGTGCAGGAAAAAAGGAATTGGGTATGAGGTTATTCACGGGTCTTCTATTCTATCTTCGGCTCCTGCCATTTCAGGACTTCAGGGCTATAAATTTGGTAAGGTAACCACCATTCCAGGCTCATAAAAATCGTTACATGACAGTTAATCAGGGTTTGGAATACCTGATGAATATTAAGAATTCAATTGATTATGACGGTTTGATAAATGAGGATAGTCTGGCTGTCGGAATTGCCCGTGTCGGTTCAAAGGATGTTGTCGTCAGGGCAGGCAAAATTTCTGATTTGATTGATTATGATTTTGGCGGACCCCTTCACTGCATCGTTATACCTGCAGACTTGCATATCGTTGAAGCAGAATACCTTGTAGCGATTGCTGGAGCAGATTCTAGGATATTAGATGATGTTTAATTAAGAATAAGGGGGTAAAAGTAGGTATTTTCAACCTACTTCCCATATATATTCCTTTGGAGAATATAATGTATTTTTAATATTAATTTTGAAATGAAGTTAACTTCATATCGTTTAATATTATGTTTTTATCATATATAAATATTTTTATTAATTCATTCATAAAACTCATGTTTTTATTTTATTTATTATTTAAAATGTTCTTTCTTGGAAATATTAATTTAATTAGTATAATCTATTAAATAAAAAGTTTTTAATATTGTATAATTGGATTAAAATTAAAAAATTTTATATTTTAATTATTTGAATGTGGATAGTATTTTTTTAATAAAATTAGTAATGGATTTCGTGATGTTTGGGTTATGGGGAGGGGGAGAAGTAGAATTGTTATTATCTACTTCGTGTTTTTGTGCAATGAACTATTTTGGAGATTATAAAATGGTTGACTGATGTTCATTGTAGACATGAATTTTTCTTCATATCGTATAATACTTATGTTTTATAAGTATATAAATCTTTTCATATTTTTTTGCAAATCTAAAAATATATAAACAAGTTAATAACAATCACTAATTATGACAAGGATATTGTTTACATGTCCCAGGTGCGGATCTGTATGCGGAGCCAATCAGCTATGGTGTGAGGGATGCGGATTTCAGCTGGACATTGAAGGATATGACAGTTGGGAAGAGGCTGAAAAAGAGGGCAAGGATGAAGATTTGAATGGAAGTTGGGATGATGACTGGTGATTATCATCCGAGATAAATTTTATCATCAAAAGGTTTTCATTCATCTTAATTTTACCGTTTAAGGTCATTATTATAATTAAAGCATGAAATTAAGCTCAAAAAATACTGCATAATTTATTTACTAGAAGTATACTAATAATTATGTATGACTAAAAATAAAAGAGTTACCATTAATGTCAATAATGACTTGGATATGTATTTTCGTAAATTGGCCTCTTCTAAGTTGTTGTTTACTACGGGATGGTATTCAAAGGCTATTGAAGAAGCTATGATGTTGTGGATTGAAAATGAGGAGAAGTGAAAATATCTCCTCTATATATTTCTTTTTTAAAACATTTTTAGATAAACTATTTAAGTTATAATGAATCTAGATATAATTAAGTAGGTGTTTGGAAATGGAAAATGAGGAATTTAGAACAGTTCGGGTGTATACTAAAAAATACTCCAGTAAAGATAAAGACGGTAACTCAGTCGAAAAGGAATCTAAACAAAAACAGGTTAGCCTTAAAAAAGAAGACCCTTTTGAAGATAATGATTTGGTTAAGGTTATTCCTAAAGATGAGTATGAAAAATTAATTGCCAACTCCACAGCCATTGATGAAGATGTGCTGGCCGAAAAAGACGCTCAAATAGCTGAATTGCAAGAACAGTTGGACACGTTAAAGGGTTCATTTTTTGATGATGTCGGTTCTCTAAAAGACCAGTTGTCTGATAAGGAAGAATTGGTTAAGGCCAAGGATGAGATTTATGAGTTAAATAAAAAACTTGTCAGTGTTGATGAGGAAAGGGTTGCTATTTTTAAAGAATTGGACTATAAAAACAAGATGATTCTTGCATATAATGTTGAGCTGAACAAATCTATTTTAAATGCCATTAATGTTGTCATCGATGAGGCCAGGGATAATATCAACAAAAGAAATGCCGAATTAATCACAGGTCTTGAAAAATCCATTTCAAAAGCTAAACATGATGTAAATGAGAAGAATAAAGCTATAGCATATGATATAAACAGCACCATTGATGACATGAATGAACAAATCAGAAACACAAGCACCATTAAAATGATTCTAAACAAGAAAAAGATTAATTTAAGAGTACCTACTGATGATTTACTTAAGCCATTTGACTTTGACTTTGATGTTGAACAG
>CACYVR010000233.1 GCA_902777885.1 uncultured Methanobrevibacter sp. | reverse complement strand
TGCATTTCAAAGTTGGAATATAGGGGATATGACTCTATCGGACTTGCTACTTATGATGGAAATATTTATGTTAAAAAAGATAAGGGAAAAATCGATGAGGTTAACCAGAAATTGGATTTGCCTAATATGCCGGGTAATTTTGGTATTGCCCATGTAAGGTGGGCTACACATGGTGATCCGTCAAAATTAAATGCTCACCCTCAGCTTGATGAAGAAAATACAATAGCTGTAGTTCACAATGGTATCATTGAGAATAATACTCAGATAAAAGCTGATTTAATGGCTGAAGGTCATAAATTTAAATCAGAAACAGATACTGAAGTTATTCCTCATCTAATCCAAAAATTTATGGATGAGGGATTTGACCTTGAACATGCCCTTAGAAAAACTATTGAAATTTTGGACGGCGCTTATGCAATTGCGGCAATATCCACAAGAGAACCGGATAAAATTGTTGCAACAAGAAAAGATTCACCATTAATCGTAGGATTGGGTGAAGACGGTTATTACCTCGCTTCAGACTCACCTGCAATCTTGAAATATGCAAGAGACATTATATATCCGGAAAAAGGCGAAATTGTAATATTGGATAAAAGCGGCGTAGTCGTTCACGATGAATTTGACAATCCAATAAATAAGCAAATCGACAGGATTGACTGGACGCCGGAAATGTCTGAAAAAGAAGGTTATGACCATTTCATGATAAAGGAAATCAACGAGCAGTCAACTGCAGTTAAAAACACATTGACAGAAATGAAAAACATAAAGGACATCATTGATGATTTGGATGACATTTCAAGAATCTGCTTTGTGGCCTGCGGAACATCATATCATGCATCACTTACCGGAAAATACCTTTTGGAATCCCTTGCAGGAATACCGACCGATGTAATTTTAGCATCAGAGTTTAAATACTCTGTTAAAACATTGGATGAGAATACTTTAGTAGTATTCATTTCCCAGTCCGGTGAAACTGCAGACTCACTTAAGGCACTTGATATTGCAAATAAAACATCAAAAACTTTAGCTATTGTTAACGTTGCAGGCTCATCAATGACTCGAAGGGCACAGTATGTAATACAAACTCAGGCAGGTCCTGAAATCGGTGTTGCGGCAACAAAAACCTATGTATCTCAGTTAACGGCAATATACATGTTAGCCGGATTAATGGCTGAAAACAAGGAATTGCTTGATGAGCTTGAAAAAGTACCTGGTTTTATTGATGAAGTTTTAAAAGATGTTGAATCAATTAAATTAATGTCACAAAGATATAATTATGCAAAGGACTTCTTTTATCTTGGAAGAGGTTATGTTTATCCGACAGCACTTGAAGGTGCTCTTAAATTAAAAGAAATATCATATATTCATGGTGAAGGATATGCTGCAGGAGAACTCAAGCATGGTCCTTTAGCTTTGATTGATGAAGGAATACCTGTGGTTGTTGTAATACCTCCGGGAGAATCTTACAAGAAAACCATGAGTAATTTGGAGGAGGTCAAATCCCGTGGAGCACATGTGCTCGCATTTGGTGCGTCAGACGATGAGGAATTAGAGAAAAAAGTTCCTGAAGTATTCGGCATAAATCCGGACGTGTCAGAAATTATTTCACCACTGGTATATATTGTTCCCCTTCAATTGTTGTCATATTATATTACGATTGAAAAAGGTTTTGACCCGGATAAACCAAGAAATTTGGCAAAATGTGTAACTGTGGAATAAATCCTTCATTTGTTTATTTCACGTTTATTTTCTTTTTATTTCTATTTTAATCAGCATATATTTTATGTTAGTTTCATTCATTTTAAAAAATTTAATGATTAATGCTGTTTTTTACTATGTATCTGTTATACCGTGAATTATAAATAAGCAATTTAAGTCTTTTAAATTCAAAAATAAACTTTCTTTGATATTTTTCATAAACTACTTAACAACAGTTATAAATCAATTCCTTTTAATTATGCTTTATTTTGGCTATTTAGCTTTATTTGTGGTCTTTTTGAAAATACAAAGCTTTTTATAAGAAAAGTATGAAACATTTATACCGGCGATGCAAAACTGGATTTTGCATCTTCTATGTTAACGAGGTTAATATATGTTTAATAAAAAAATTAGTTTATTGTTTATAACACTTGTTTTCATGTTATCACTTTCTGCAGTTGCAGCTCATGATACAGTTCAGATAAGTGATGAT
>CACYVR010000232.1 GCA_902777885.1 uncultured Methanobrevibacter sp. | reverse complement strand
TGATAACAATAAGGTTACTTTCGTTGTTAAGCAAGGAGATATGGGATTAGCTATAGGTAAACGTGGAAGTACCGTATCAAAAGTTCAAAGAGCAGTAGACAGAGGGGTTGAAGTCATTGAATTCAATGAAGACCCTGAACAATTTATCAGAAATATTTTATCTCCGGCTGAGTTGCAAAGTGTAAAAATTTCAACCAGAAAAACCGGAGAAAAAATTGCTACTGTTTCAACAGACAATACCAATAAGCGTATTGCTATTGGTAAAAATGGTATTAACATTGAAAGGGCTAAATTATTAGCTAATAGACTTCATAATATAGACAATATATTTTTAAAATAGCTTTTTTTTAAGCTATTTTTAATATTTTTTTATTTCATTTTTTTTAAATTTACTTTTTTTTAATTTTTTGACTTGAAAAAACCATACCTTTATAAAGGTTAAAAAAGATATTTTAATGTAAGATATCTATACTTATTCAAACTTGACTATGTGTGCTTTTTGTCAATGTTTCATTATCCAGGATATCTTTGTTTTAGATAAAATTCGATATTTTTTATCTAATTAATTATTATTTACTAATTTATATCTTTGAATTTAGATTGTACTGTTAGTGAGCAGTATAAATCGCAGCGGTGGATTCATAGATATGTTTTTTGACAAAATGTTTAGAGGAAAAAATTATGCCAGGACTTTTTGCTGCAAAAAAACTTAAAAAGAATAGACAAAATTTTAAGTGGAAAGATGTGGATTACAAAAGGAAAGCTTTAAGATTAGATGTTAAAGCAGACCCTCTTGAAGGGGCTCCTCAAGCTAGAGGTATTGTAATCGAGAAAGTAGGGATAGAAGCAAAACAACCTAACTCTGCTATTCGTAAATGTGTACGTGTTCAATTAATTAAAAACGGTAAACAGTTAACTGCTTTCGCACCGGGTGACGGAGCTATCGGTTTTATCGATGAACACGATGAAGTTATGATTGAAGGAATTGGAGGACCATCCGGAAGATCCATGGGAGATATCCCTGGTGTTCGTTGGAAAGTATCCAAAGTTAACAATGTAGCTTTATCTGAAATGGTAAGTGGAAAAATAGAAAAACCTGTAAGATAAGGACGGTAATTTTTATGAGTAAATTATTTGATAAATGGGATCTTGATGAAGTAAAAGTTGAGGACTTAGGTTTAATTAAATACATCTGTTTGGATGAAACTCTCGTACCTCACACTTCAGGCAGACATGTAAAAAGACAATTTGCAAAATCTAAAGTATCCATTGTTGAAAGATTAATGAACAAAGTTATGAGAACCCACCTCAACTCAGGTAAGAAAAATAAAGCTTATAACATTGTAAAAGAAGCATTGGAAATTATCAACAGGAGAACTAAAAAGAACCCTGTTCAGGTGTTAGTCACTGCAGTTGAAAACACTGCACCTCGTGAAGAAACTACCCGTATTAAATACGGTGGTATTGGATATCAGGTAGCTGTTGATATTTCTCCACAAAGAAGAGTTGATTTATCTTTAGGTTTCTTAACCAGAGGTACTTTACAATCATCATTCAAAAACAAAAGATCTGTTGCTGAATGTTTAGCTGATGAATTAATATTGGCTTCTGAAGAAGATTCAAGAAGCTTTGCTTTACAAAAAGCTGAAGAGAAAGAAAGAGTTGCTAAAGCAGCACACTAATCATATTCATATAGGTGGTTATCTTGAGTAGAAGAGACAAAATGATTGCAAAAATCAAAGAATTAATGTATGAACCTACCCAAATCAGAAATATTGGTATCTGTGCTCACATTGACCACGGTAAGACCACTTTATCTGATAACCTTTTAGCAGGTGCAGGTATGATTTCTGAGGAACTTGCCGGTGACCAAAGATTCTTGGATTTTGATGAACAGGAACAAGCACGTGGTATTACTATCGATGCAGCAAACGTATCCATGGTACACGATTACAAAGAAAAAGAATATTTGATTAACTTAATCGATACTCCAGGACACGTCGACTTCGGTGGAGACGTAACTCGTGCAATGAGAGCTGTAGACGGTGCAGTAGTTGTTGTTTGTGCTGTAGAAGGTATCATGCCTCAGACTGAAACTGTATTCAGACAAGCTTTAAAAGAAAACGTTAAACCAGTTTTATTCATTAACAAAGTTGACAGATTAATCAACGAGTTAAAATTAGAACCTGAAGAATTGCAAAACAGATTC
>CACYVR010000231.1 GCA_902777885.1 uncultured Methanobrevibacter sp. | reverse complement strand
AGGAAGCAAATCTTTTTCTTTAAAAACTTCTTTTGCAGCCATTACTCCATTAATAGCTTTTGGAAAACCTGCATAAGCAGTCATCTGCATTATGATTTCAACAATTTCACGAGGAGTATTGCCTACAGCCAAAGCGGCATTGATATGGTCCTTAAGTTGGGGAATAGTTCCAAGAGTGGTCAATGCGGCAACAGTACATAACTCACGGGTTTTTAAATCAACCTCTTTTCTAGTATATATTTCTGAGTAAGGAAACTCAACAATGAAACGACTTAAATCCGGAGCAATATCCTCAAGTTCCTTAAAAAGATCTTCTATATTTTTTTCATTCGTTATCTTCAATACGCTCATACCTTTTTCAAATCTGTCTTCCATATTTACACCATAATATAATCTGTTTTAAACCCACTTAACATTTGCTGTTGTGAAAATATAATGCTTAGAAAAAACCGGATTATATAGTTTATTTGTTGCTTTACTAGACTCAAAAGTTAATGCTATTGATTTTCTTAAGTTATAATTAATTCTATCGCCTATTGAATCTAATTCTTTTTTATCCAAGTCTTTTGATGTGTGGGCATAAACCTTAAATTGAATTTTTTGCTTGTCAAAGTTAGAATCATATCCCATATCGGTATAGCTTACATTGATTATTTCAACCGAAGATGGAATTAAAAGTTCATAGTTCGCTTTGGAATACTCGTTATATGTATCTGATGGAAAAATGGCACTTGATGCATATAAACTTCCATCATTTACACCATTTCTAGCAGCAGCCATTGCCATTGTCAGTTCATTTTGTGATGATATGAATGATATTGAAATCATTAAAACCACAATTAGCACTCCAAGCAGCAGCAAATACTCTGCACTAACCTGTCCCTTATTTTCGAATGTCATTTTATCAGTATTTTCCCTTCATGTGTCTTTTCTATTACATAAATACGGCCGGGATACATTTTATAACTTGAATATGAATCTATGAAAGGAACTGACATTTCTCCCTTTTTATTATCATATTCAATAATCAGTTTATTCTTATCCAATGTCAATACATAATTCTTATCGGTTATAGGCAATTTCAAATATTTCGAATAAAATTCACCTTGGGAATCTACCTGATTTATAGTATTTGCCACATTATCCAAAATCAGCCTATGCCGCATGTCCGATTCAATATTCAAACTAGAATTAATTGTATTTTGTGAATAAACAAGTAAACCAGCAGCCACTATTAATATTATAAATAGTGAAAATAAAAATTCTACAGATATAAAACCTTTATTGTCCATAATTTTAAATTATCTTTGAAATTAATAAATTTTACTCATTTTTAAAAGCAATATTGCTTTTATGAGGTTATATTGTACCGAATAATAATTATATACTAGATTAAATAAAATTATATTTATGACAGCTAAAGTTATTTTTATTGGAGCAGGTCCCGGTGACCCTGATTTAATAACTGTTAAAGGAAGAAAAGTAATTGAAAAAGCAGACGTTATTATTTATGCAGGTTCTCTTGTTAACAAAGACGTGCTGAGTCCAAGAAAAGAAGAATGTGATGTTCACAACAGCGCTTATTTGAATCTTGAAGAAACAATAGACATTATGGCAAAAGCAATTGAAGAGGATAAACTTGTTGCACGTGTCCATACCGGTGATCCTGCAATTTACGGGGCTATTGGAGAACAGATTCGTGAGTTAAAAAAACTCAACATCGAATATGAGATAATTCCAGGAGTAAGTTCCCTATTTGGAACAGCAAGCGTCCTTGAAGCTGAATTGACAATACCTGAAGTTTCACAAAGTGTAATCATCACCCGTCCAGCCGGAAGAACACCTAAAAAAGAGCTTGAAAGTATTAGGAGCTTTTCAAAACATAATGCGACAATGTGCATTTTCCTTGGAATATCAATGATAGACAAGGTTGTTGATGAACTTCTTGAAGGCTACAGTGAAGATACACCAGTAGCAGTAGTTAAAAAAGCTACTTGGCCAGACCAGGAAATAATCAGAGGAACCTTAAAGGATATTGCAAGTAAAGTTAAAGAAGCCAATATAACAAAGACTGCAATGATTGTTGTAGGAGATGTCTTAGACCCCGGTGATTTTACACCATCCAAGTTATATGACGCTCGCTAACTTTAAACACGAATATCGATGAAATTATAGAAAAAATTATAATTTCTCTAACCCTTTTTTAAATATCAAATAGTCCATACAACTGAGAAAAATCATTTATGACCTTTAATGGGTATTCATGATTAAATGCGGTTTCATCACCATATCCCCATTTAACAATTATACAATCGACATTTGCATTTTCAGCTGTTTTAATATCTGTTATGGAATCCCCAATATAGAATGCCTCATCTGAACTTACATTTGCCTTTTCGAGTATATTATTCACACCGAATGGATCAGGTTTGCATGGAAAATCAATTTTATGACCTTCAATTAACACAAAGTTTATATCTGAGTAATATTTCTCAACCAGTTCATTTAATGAATAATTTAATCTATTTGAATTAATAGCAAGCAAAATGCCCTTATCCTGCAAATTTTTTAGGACTTCCCCGCTATGTGGAAAGGGAAGAGTGTTTTCTTTTTTTGAAGAGTTATATAACTCCAAATAATTTTTCTTAACAGTCTCAATATTTTGAGGAGTGCTATTCACACCCAGTACCTTTGATACAATCTCATCGATGTTTCCTCCAAGACATGGAATATACTCCTCCCTCGTTAATGTGGGAAAATCAAATTCTTTCAAGACCCTGTTGAAAGATATTACAACATCGTCTATTGAGTCAAAAAGCGTTCCGTCA
>CACYVR010000230.1 GCA_902777885.1 uncultured Methanobrevibacter sp. | reverse complement strand
CTTGTCAATGTCACGACAGGTCCCAATGGAATATTCAAAATCGAAAATGTGAAAAATGTTCCTGAAAGCGGAAGCAATAATTATTACGGCAATTTCTCATTTAAGGGAGAAGGCCAATTTCACGCTTGCACATTTGAACGAAACATTACAGTAAAAGCCTGAAATTACTTATCACTGCCTAAAAGAGGTATGTATGTGGTTACTTTCGAAAAGATTTATATAAAGATATGTCAATATAATTACTTGCCGAATGAAAGAAAATTTCATTAAGCCATAAAAAATAAAGAGGAAAAGATATGAATCTCAAGGGAATTTTATTTTTAGTATTGGTATCCTGCCTAATGATAGGTGGTGCGTGTGCTGCAAACGTAAACGACTTTAAGGTAAACAGTTCATACAAAAGCATCCACAGTGATGAATATTACTGCGTATTGGCAGCAGATGATCAGAATTCAGGACTAAACATATACAAAAATGTAGACAACGATGTTTACAAAGGAAAAACCAACGATAATATCTTAAAAGGAACAATTCACCACGAAGGAAAGGATTACATTGTTGTTGACAACGACATGAAAATTGCTAAAAATCCTGACAACACATTAAATTTCACTGATTTGGATCACAGAACACACGGTGTCAGTGAAGTTGTAAAATACAATGGTGAGGAATTTGTTATAGTCCTCTGGGCTAAAGATTCAACCAATTTGGACACTGCAAAGTTACTCCATACATTACAGGATTTCAATAAGGAAAATAATGTAACTCCTGTTGCAATTTAAATATTTATACACCATGGGAGTCCTTTTACTCCCAATTATTTTTTTATCATCAATTCAACTATTTTTCAGCAAAAGTCCCACTTCAAAAATAATAATGATTTTCTGGACTAAAAATGATTAAAATCAAAAAATAAATCATTCACTTTATATATTATCATTATGTAATATATTAATAAGGTGATGTTATTGAATAAGAAACTAATTGCTATATTAATACTGGCAGTATTGATTGTTGGCGGTGTTTATATGGTTAGTGCAGGATGGTTAAATTCACTGTTCGGCATTACTGAGGTTAATGGACTGCACTTTAAAATACCTGACGGATATTCGGAAAACACTACTGATGCTGTAAAAAATGATGGTTCCGTCTCCAAGAGGTTCAGTAATAATGGCAACCATATATGCATTGACGTATATAATAATTCAGATAATTCAAAGAAATTGCCGGATAAAGGAAATGTCATACTGATGGGAGGTGCCATGTCTTCGGATATAAGTTCTGCAAGTGTTATTGATAATATAACTTGGGAAGAAAAAGAGATTTCAGGACATAAAGGTATGTTTGGAGTCCAGCATCTTAAAAATAGAATACCATATGAATTTGTTTATATGGATGGCGATAAGTATGTATCTATTTCTGTAACCAATCAGACTGTTTTGGAAAAGTTATTTGAAACCAAATAATCTTTTCTTTTATTTTTTTAAAACACCACCATAAGTTAAAGTTTTTAAAAAAAAGTATTTAGAAAAATTTAACTTTTAGAGTTAAATCTCTATTTTATTAAACTTAAATCGTGTTATTTTCCAGTCATTACCTTATAGATACCGTAGAAAACGAATACGAGTGGAATAATAAATGCAGTAAATTTTTTAGTATAATAAAATCCAACAATAGCAATGATTAAAGCTAATACTCCACCAATAATCCATTCCATTCCTCTGCTCATTTTTTTAACCTCCATAATTCTTAATTAAATATATATGTTCAATAATATATAAATAATTCTGTGACTTTTTACAAAATTACACATTTCAAATTCTCATTTTATTCAATAATGGATATAAATCATTAATGATTATAATATTATAGAAACTCAGTGCATTTTTTTAATTTCCCTTAAGAATTTTTTACGGGTAGTAAGCAAATGGAATCCCAAAAACACAAGAGTTATGATTGAAGAGGATTTGTGGATATGAGACATTTTATAGCCTCCAATCGTAAATGCGGCAATAAACATTCTTAACCGTTGGGACAACGGGGCTGGCCTGGTTTAAATGTTCCAGGAATCCACGACTTCTACAAGTCGTGGTAGTTCAATCAGTTTAATATGCAATATAACTAAAAATATTAATCCTATTCCCAATATTTGATGAAGCAAAATGGGAAGAGAAAGAAATTCCAGTATGATAGTGATACCCATTAAAATGTCAACAGCAACCTTATTCATGAAACGTCCCCATATAAGTATTTGTTTATCACATTATTTATATTTTTTAGTAATGCCTAAAAATTTTCATGCAAATATAATATTTAAGATAATTGAAAAACAGATAATATAATATGAAAGACATATTCGATGAGTGCAGATTCAAAGATTTGACACTTAAAAGCAGAATTGTAAGGACGGGATTATGGGAATCGCAAAAGGAAATGGGAAATTTATCTCCTGAAATATTTTTAAGGTATGAAAGACTTGCCAAAAACCATGTGGGGCTGATTGTAACCGAACTGATTTCAATGTATGATCATGACCGCTTCAGCGACTATTCCCATTCAATAAACAATCCCAAATTCATCAAGGAGTTCAAATATCTCACAGGCATCACACATGACAATGACGTACCTATTTTTGCCCAGCTGGGTTTTGTCAACTGCAACGTCAACGGAAAGCAGAACGTTGATGTTAACGATTTGACTTTAAAAGACATAAGACAGATCCAGTCAGACTACATTGTTGCAGCCAAAAAGATATCCTTTGCCGGTTTTGACGGTATTCAAATAGCTATGGGAAACAGCTACTACCTTTCAAAAGTAATCAATCCAAAAGAAAACAGAAGGCATGATGATTATGGCGGAAATACATTCAAACGCCTGAAAATGATTTTAGAAATCATTAAGGTAATCAAGAATACAACAGATTTACACATAAACTGCCGGCTGAACGCTCAGGACGATATAAAAGAGATTGCCCAATTGCTTGAAAAGTATGGTGCAGACAGCCTGCAGATAACAAAGCCATCCTCTCCGCAGCACTTCAGAAAGGATTCAAAAGACAAAAAGATCCTGTTTGAAATCAGCGATGAAATTGCCCAAAGTGTAAACATTCCGGTTATTTTGGGCGGAGGACTTTCTGATATGAATTCAATCAATGAATTAATCAATACTACAGATATTGATTTTATATCCATGCAGAGGCCATTTGTCTTCAATCCGACATTTTTAAGCCAATGGAAAGACGGCCGTGAAGTTGAATCACTATGCCATACCTGCAATAACTGCTACTGGAAAAAAACAAGTACGTGCCATATAATAGCTGAAGATGAATAGTGTAACGCTAAAAAAGATTAAATTATAAATGAACTATTCAAAAAAGAAATTAATATATCAAATGAATTGTATTCTGATGAAGAAAAATATCTAAATGCCAAATAATTTTTAAATTAAGGAGTCTGTAAAATTTGGAAAAACTTATTAATATTATTATAATTATATAACATATAATGAATAGGAAAATTGATTTGGTTTCCCTGCCTAAAAAATCTTTCTGGAAATTAAGCGTACCGATTAATTGCATTTTGTATTTTTGATGCAATTTATGGTATTGTTGATATGTTATGGGTATCAAAATTAAGTATTCATGCTTTTTTTGCTGTCGGTATTTCAATACCTTTTGTTTCCCTTATTTTTTCTTTCGGTGATTCAATCGGTTAGGGAACTAATTCAATCATGTCCCGTTTTATATGATCGGGAGATTATGAAAGTTCATATAATGCATTAATTCACGGAATGATACTGTCTAATATAATATGGATTGTTGTAGTATTATGTGCTTTATTTACCCAGGGCATTTTATATTAATAAAATTTTACAGACTTAAAATAAGTAAAAAAAAGTAAAATAGAATATCAATAGCTGAATCTATCGATATCTATATCTGTCATCTCTGTATAAAGACTTAGGCTGCTGCCTTCTTCTTTTTCTGGCATATCTCATTTTATTTACCGTTCTAATTACAAAACAGAATATTACAAATAGTATTATTGCTAAGACTAGATAGAATAAAATGTTAAATATAAATCCTAAAGGATTATTTTCATCTTTCGGCTCTGGGAATTCAACGCTGCCTAATCTTTGATACTT
>CACYVR010000229.1 GCA_902777885.1 uncultured Methanobrevibacter sp. | reverse complement strand
TTCAAAGTTTTTTAATAATTATTGCAATTAATGTTTTTATCACTTTTAATCAATTTTCCTTTTTTTAATTTCAAATCTAATAAATCTTAAAAAAATAATACTTTATAAACTATGAATAACATACATATTCATGCTTAAAAAATTTAGGAGAATAATAAATGAGTAAGATTTTTATTTCATGCGCACTTCCTTATGCAAACGGTCCGTGTCATTTGGGTCATATACGTTCTACTTACTTGCCTGCTGATATTTATGCCAGGTATAATCGTATGATTGGCAATGATGTGTTGATGGTTTGTGCTACTGATGAACATGGAACTCCAATTGCAGTTAAAGCGGATAAAGAAAATAAAAAGCCTATTGAGATTTCTAAAAGATATCATGACATGATTGTCAGTGATGTTGAATCAATGAACATTTCACTGGATAATTTCACGAGAACCACTGATGAAATCCATTATGAAATAGCTCAAAATTTCTTTAAGGATTTATATGATAAAGGTTTAATCTATAGGCTTGATATTCAGCAGTTATATTGTGAAAACTGTAAAAAATTCTTGCCTGATCGTTATGTTGAAGGTTTATGTCCTGCTTGCGGTAGTGAAGCTCGCGGAGATCACTGTGAAAAATGTGGAAGAGCACTTGAACCTACTGAACTTGATGAACCGAAATGTTTGACTTGCGGTTCCACACCTGTAATTAAAGACACATATCAATATTCATTTAAATTATCCGAATTTGAAGATGATTTAAAAGAGTATATTGAAAATAATGACAATTTACCTGCCAACGTTAAAAATTATGCATCAAACTGGCTTAAAGAAGGCTTAAATGATTGGGTTTTAACAAGAGATATGGATTGGGGAATTCCAGTTCCTTTAGATGAAGCTGAAGGCAAGGTATTGTATGTTTGGATTGAAGCATTTTTAGGCTATATTTCCTCAGCGGCTCAATGGTCCAGAAAAACTGGCATTAAATGGGAAGACTACTGGAATGATTATGTAGTTCATTTCATTGGAAAGGATATTATTTACCACCATTCAATATTCTGGCCGGGACTGTTAACCGCTTACGGATGTAAAAAGCCTGACATGATTTATGCCGGTGAATTTCTCTCCCTTGAAGGGGAAAAGATGTCAACCAGTAAGAACTGGGTTATATGGATTGCTGACTTTGTAAAGGATTTCGAGCCTGATTTGCTCAGATATTACCTGACAATAAATGCTCCGTTAAATAAGGACTCTGACTTCTCATGGGATGATTTCCAAAGAAGAAACAACGATGAACTGGCTGACGTTATTGGAAACTTGCTTCATAGAACTTTTACTTTTACACATAAATTCTTTGAAGGCAAAGTGCCTGAGTATAATGATCCGTCTGATGAGGATTTGGCATTTGAATCAGAAATCAAAAGACTGCCAGATACTGTAGGCGAATTTATCGCTAATTATGAATTTAGGGAAGCTTTGCTTGAAATATTTAAGGTAGCTAAAATAGGAAATAAATATTTCAACGATCAAGAGCCATGGAAAGCAGTAAAGGAAAATCCTCAAAAGGCTGCCAATACATTATACTTATCAAATCAATTAGCTAAAGCTTTAGCTTATGTATTAAAACCATTCCTGCCTACAAAAGCAGATGAAATAGCAGATATATTGAAATTGAATGATTTGGATAATTGGAATGATGCTAATGTTTTCCTTCCAAGCGGATACGAAATCAACAAGGCAAAACCATTATTCAAAAAAATTGAAGATGATGTAATTAATCATCAAAAAGAAAAATTACAAGAAAACTTGAAAGAAACAGAGGAAGATAATATGAGTGATATTATAGATATTGATTACTTTGATAAAGTTGATATTAGAATAGGTCAAATTAAAGAAGCTGAAAAAATTGAAAAATCCGATAAATTGTTAAAATTGCAGGTTGATATCGGTGATGAAACTAGACAGATTGTTGCAGGTCTTGCAAAATTCTATTCTCCTGAAGAATTGATTGACAGAAAAGTTGCTGTTTTAGTCAATTTAAAACCTGCTAAATTATTTGGAACATTATCTGAAGGAATGCTTCTTGCTACTGGAGAAAGTGGAGCATTGCTTTCACCTGACGATTGTGAAATCGGTGAACAAATCCAATAGAATTTGATTAGTATGGACGAATCTTATGGACGAATCTGTTCTAGTAATTAAAGCCGAGAATTACCTAAAAGAAATTTCAGAAGATGATATCAGTTTGGATAATATTGATGAATTTGAAAATTTCAAAAATCTCTACTTTAAGCTAGATAACAGATTGGAATTTTTAAAACAACTCAGACGTGATATGGAAGTACAGGGATACAGTACTCCTTTCGCATCTTTAAATAAATATGGAAACAAATCAATAGGTGAAGTTTCTCTTGATGAAGTAAGTGAAAACAGCCGTCATAACCAGATGTTTAGAAATAAGGCCAATGCCAAGAAGAATATCCTTGACAGGGTAAAGTCCGCTATTGACTCACATCAGATTGCATTGGGAAATCTTGAGCAGTTCGGTTATTTAAAATGTGATTCCTGTTATAAAAAATATTCAATGTCTGAATATAAG
>CACYVR010000228.1 GCA_902777885.1 uncultured Methanobrevibacter sp. | reverse complement strand
TGTTAAATTAAGTTCACTAGGATCACCGAAATAAAAACTTAAAGTAGCATTATTACTTTCAGTATAATAAGAATCTTCAGGGTGATAAGCACTAATCAGATAATAACCAGCAATATCAACATTAAAAGAAATTTCTCCATTTTCATCAGTAACATCGACAAATTCCTTAATTAACCCATTATTATTAATGGTAATGGAAATATTTTGACCTTCTTCTTTATTGGATATGGAAAAAGGACGTGAACCAGTGTTCATAATACCATTTACACCCCAATAAGTAACATTATCAAAATCAAATTTTCCCTCACTATAAATAGCATTTAAAAGATTATCCATACCGGTGAAAACAATGGTAACATTATTATTATTATTACTTGTTAGATTTACCTGATCAGAATTAGCTCTATTATTTAATAAAACGGAATTTTTAATTGTAAAAGTACCATGTTGATTAGAATAATAAATAGCAGAACCATTAACAGCAGAGTTTCCTGTAAAAATACAATAATTCACTGTATTATTTGAAGTATCTGAATAAATAGCTCCTCCAAAACCAGCACTAGAACAATTTTCAAAAGTACAGTGGTCAACTGTAAAATTATTAAATTCATATAATAAATAAATAGCTCCACCAGAAGCATAAATATCAAATAGCTCCGCCACTTAAAGTTGCAGAACAATCTACAAAATTACAATTATCAATAGCATCATTTTGACTTTGCCATTTAATAGCACCACCATTAGCATATCTTCCTGTAGCAGAACAATTCACAAAAGTAGAATTAGCAACACAACTCATAAAAGTAGAAACAACACTAGGATCATCATCATTTCCCTGCATATTTCCAAACCAGCAAATAGCACCACCACCATAATCACCTTCCTCAGAATCAGAATTAATAGCACAATTCATAAAATTACAATCGGTAATATAACTAGCAGCATTCTCTGTCCAGTAAATAGCACCACCATATTCGTAAGAAATACAATCAGTAAAATTAGAATCAACAACAAAACTTTCAGAATTGGTCATCCACATAATTGCGCCACCAGAATAAGCAGAACAATTCATAAAATTAGAACCAAGAATAGTACCATTACTATTTCCATCATAATAGATAGCACCACCCTCAGTTGCTAGACAATTGTCAAAGGTACAATTTTCTAAAATACCAAAATCACCATTCCAAAATATTGCACCTCCCTGACCAAAATCATCAGTATAGTTTGCATTTTTAAAATTAATATTTTTTAAGTCCCATAGCATCAATTGTATATCCTGCCCCATCTATAGTCAATGGTTTAGAAATAATTATACCTGTTTGATTAAAGTTATCACTATTTGCATAGTTATTTTCCAATTTAATTTCATCTCCAGATGATGTAGTATTAATTTTATCTTGTAGTGCATTAAAAGTTACATCATCAGGACTTGCTAGATTTTCAGCATCGTTTGATGCGGATAATATTTCATCTGTTGCAATTTCAGTGCTAACAGATGAGTACTCTTTCGACTCTTCAATTATTGATTGTGCTGTTATTTCATCTGCTGATACTGCACCAACAGATAAAAACAATACAAACACTAAAAGAAGACATATTATTTTTGATTTAAAGTTCATTATATTCTCTCCCAATAGAAAATACCATTATTTTTTTATAGCCCAACAAGCATATTAATTGCTTGTTAATGAAAATTTATATTTATTAATATATATACTATACGATTTAAAGATAAAATTCATTTAAACTAATCAATCAATAGCATAATATCCATAAATTACAATACTATTTATAAAAAAAACAAAACTGGAAAATATAAAAATATTACTATGTTATACTGCAATATTTACAATACATAATAAAAAAAATTATATAAAAAATAGATAATTTATAAAAAAATTGACTATATGATATAACAACATTTTTGTGCACATAATTTATAATAAGTACCTTATGTTAACAAGTACTTTTAAAATCCATATCTCTTTAAATCTTAAATTATATCTCCATATCTCTTTAAATCTTAAATTATATCTTAAATTTTATGCATTTTTATTTTAAAAGCTTCACACAATAATTATTCTATATCACATTATAAAATCTAAATAAAATGAATAAAAATATTATTATATAAATAAATGATGAAATTTACAGGATTTTCACTCCACACCAAATATTTTTTTAAAAATAGCATTATTTATCTCATCCCCCCATACACTAATGGATTGTTAAGAAAACATGAAACAACGAAAATTTGTAAAAAAAAAAACAATGAAGTAATAAAAAAAGTGATTTAACGAAGAAAAATTCAATTAAAAAATAAATTAATAGTTGGAATAATAAAAAAATAGAAAAATAATACCAACTAGTGAGTAGCTGGATTATTTATAGTTGATTGAGGAACTTTATCAGCAACTTTTGAACCTATTGTTTTCATCTTTTCAATCAGCTGGTCGTCTTTTTTGCTTCCGCTGATTAAGATATTTTCTAAAACATCACTTAATGTTTCTGTTGGAATAATCTCAATCATGTCTTCGTATTTTTTCTCAATCATTACATCTTTTAAGTTTGATTTTGGAATTATTACTTTTTTCATTCCAGATTCAGCTGCTGCTTCGATTTTAGCTGTAGCACCGCCAATTGGCATTACATCCCCACGAACATTGAGTGAACCTGTTAAAGCTACGGTCTGATCAATCGGAATATCTTCAACAGCAGATATTACAGCAGTAGCAATACTTACACTAGCTGAATCACCTTCAACCCCGTCATAAGTCTGTATGAATTGAACGTGAATATCATAGTCAGCCAGGTTTTTGTTGGTGTATTTTTTGATTAATGCACTAACGTTTTGAACTGATTCTGATGCAATTTCACCCAGTTTACCTGTTGCTATGATTTGACCGCCGTTTTTGGATTGTGAAGGTGCTGCTTCAGCTGCAATTGGAGATACGATTCCGCTTCTGTCACCGATAACTGCAAGTCCATTTACCAAACCGACTCTTCCACCTTCAGGATTAACCATACTGTATTCTTTTCAATAGCTACATCACCGGCTGATCTGACAAGACCACCAAGATCCCTTAATCTTAACGTCAATGCGTTTTGCTTTCCGGATCTACGTTTTGCTTCCATGATAATTTCATCCAATGCATCAGGAGCGAAATGAGGTATTCTTCCATCATTTTTAACTTCCTGAGCTACGAACTGAACGAGTTTTTCTCTGTTTTCAGTGGTGTCGTCCATATAATCTTTCATAAATACTTCGTAACCGTAACCTCTGATACGTGACCTCATTGCAATGTGCATTCCTTCAAGAACTTGAATGTTACCTGACGCTACAAGTACAAAATCACATGGTACTGCCTGGGATCTTACCATTGCACCACTTGAGTTTTCGCTTTGACCTGTAATCGCATATTGTTTTTCCTGCATTGCGGATAATAGTTCCTGCTGGGTTTTCATTGACATTGTACCTATTTCGTCAATGTATAATACTCCACGATTTGCCTTGTGAATCATACCTGCCTCTACACGTTCGTGAGCCGGAGTTCCTAATCCTCCAGATTGGTATGGGTCGTGACGTACGTCTCCAAGCAATGCCCCTGCATGTGCACCGGTTGCATCCATGAATGGAGCAAATCTGTTTTCTTCATTATTTACCAATAATTTTGGAGACATCGTATTATTTTTTGGTTTGATTTGAATTGAAATAAGTAAAATTAATGCTGCTGCGATAATTGATTCAAGGATTCTTCCATAGAAAAATCCGATTAATACAATTCCACCTATAGCTATTGTGGTTATTAGAGTTTTACGTTCTTCATGACCACGTGCAGAACCTTTGGTTGCCTTTACTATTTTTTTACCTTCACCTGCAGGCACGGTTCTTATAATCGGATGATTGCTATCTTCAACATTTGGATAAATTAATACATCCTGTAGTGATTCGTGTGGCAATATTTGAGCCATTCCTTTTGCAAGCATTGATTTTCCAACACCAGGATCTCCAATTAATAAAACATTTCTTCTTTGTTTTGCTGCTTTTTTAATTGTTTCAATGGACTCTTCATGTCCTATAACTTGATCGATTAATAATGGAGGAACCTCAATGTCTTTTGAACTTTTGATATTATCATAATCCAACATAGGTTTTGTTTCTTCATCATCGCCATCCTGTGCGATTTCAGGTTCCAAAACAACACTGTCAGAAGATTCGTCTATAGGCTCTTGTTCTTCAAATTTCATTAAAAAACCTCACTTAATAATATAATATTCAACATCTTAAAAATCATTTTCCTACTACTAATTATATTGTTTTTATTATATATAAAAAGTTTTCTAATTTAGTAAACTAAAGTAAGAAAAATATTTTCAAAAAATAACTTATAATAGAAATATTAAAAATATTATTTAAAATTATTAAAGTGATTTTTATGGCAAAATGTATTATGGTTCAGGGAACATCATCAAACGCTGGAAAAAGTATGCTTGTAGCGGCCTTGTGCAGAATTTATAAAAACAGAGGATATAACGTGGCTCCTTTCAAATCCCAAAACATGTCCTTAAATTCCTATACGACATTCGAAAACGGAGAAATTGGAATAGCACAAATGCTGCAGGCAGAAGCAGCAATGATTGAACCGAGCATCCATATGAATCCAGTATTGCTCAAGCCAAAAGGCGACTTTACATCAAACGTCATCATACAGGGAAAATCAATTGGAGACATGAACTTCTACGATTACCAGCACAAATACCATGATACTGCATTCAATGCCATAACGGAAAGTTTCAATAAATTAAATGATGAATACGACATAATCGTTATTGAAGGTGCAGGATCACCTGCAGAAATCAATATGAGAAAACAGGACATTGCAAATATGGAAATAGCTCACCTTGCAGACGCCAATGTTATTTTAATAGCAGACATTGAAATGGGAGGAGTCTTTGCAGCCATTGCAGGAACATATGTCCTGTTGGATGACTATGACCGTTCCCGTCTAAAAGCAACCGTAATCAACAAGTTCAGAGGAAACCTGGATATCTTAAAGATAGGAGTTATCCGCCTTCCCAAAATTGCCAACTTTACAGACATCGATCCATTTGAAGCTGAAAGCGATGTGGGACTGAAAATGATTGGAATCAATGATGATATCGGTGACGTTGATGCCATAATCATTCCTGGAACTCGTAACACCACCCAGGATGCCTATGAACTACACCAAAGCGGACTTGCAGAAAAAATTATTGAAAAATCTTCTCAAATACCGATAATTGGAATCTGCGGAGGATTTCAGATACTCGGTGAAGAGATTATTGATGAAGAAAAAAAGGAATCAAAACAGGGAACAGTAAAAGGCCTTGGACTGCTTCCAATAACATCCGAGTTTAAACGTGAAGACAAAATAGTTACACAGTCTGAAGCGATAATTCCGGATAATCTGGAAGGAATAGCTGGCGAAATGTTTAAAAAGATAGCTGGTGAAAAGGTAACGGGCTATGAAATCCATGAAGGAACCAGTACCCTGATAAACTGTAAAGCCCTTTTGGAAATTGAAAAAGGACAGGGAAACGATGAAAAGGGTGACGTTGACGGAGCTTGCTGTAAAAACATATTTGCAACATACTTCCACGGAATATTCAACAATTATAATTTCAGAAGAGAATTCTTAAACTATATTCGTACTAAAAAAGGCCTTGAAATCAAAACAGGCGAAGATCCATACGAGGCTCAAAAGAATTATTCCCTAAACAAATTGGCAGAAATCGTTGAAGAAAATCTGGATATGGACATCATTGACAAATTGATATTTTCAAAATAACCATTTATATATTAGAAAATAACATAAATAATAATATAATTTATTATGGAGATTTTAAATATGATTGTAAATGTTAAAGCAACAAATAAAATAAACGGCGAAGTAATTTCATACAAATTGGAAGGCGACGGTGCAGCTGGATTCTTATATGAAGGAACCCACATGCAAGAAGTGGCTGATAACAAAATCAGAGAAGTTAACAACAACTTAATTTTACAAGGTTCACCTTTATACACAATCAAATCTGGTGAAAGTGCTGCAATCGAAGCTATGACCTTTGATATTGAAATTAACGCTGAATAGATTTATTCAGCTCTTTTTTTACTCTTTTTTATTGAATTAAATTATCTTTTTTAACTGAGCATTATTAATTCTAGCGGGAATATCTTCATCCAGCCAGTGGTTTTTACAGGCAACGTGCTCCAGCAAAACGCATTGCGGAGGTATTGAAAGATTAGTTGATTTCCATCCGCCTGAAATTAAATTCAAAACGCAGGTTATGCCAACAATAGCCAATTCATCCATATCCTCTTTTCTTGCACCCTTAAATGCTGTTGACTCATGAGATACAATAAAAACTTCACAGTCGCCATATTTTTCAGTGATTTTAAAAACATTGCATTTCGGATTGCAGAATGTGCAGACATTACCTAATCTGTCTTCCTTTGCCCTGCATTTCTTATTGTTTAAAGCCATGCATCCCGGAAGGATTATTGCTTTTCTCGGTCTTTTTTCAAAATCTGGCCTGAATAACCTGTTCATTATCTCAGCTCCAAGCATGTTTAAATGATACTCAAGCTCATGACCATGGTAAAATATCACATCTTCCTCCATCAAATGATTAGTATGGTTATTTTCCAGATAATTTTCCAAGTCAGATGTATACTCACCAAGATAATTACGGCTATTTTTGCAGAACCATTTCGTCAAGCCAATGCAATCGTCAAGCTCATGAGTGAAATTCTTGAAATGGAAAATCTGGTCTACATAATCACCAGTGGCCTCCAGAAAATTAATAAGCAATTCCAAGTTTTTTTCCGTTAACTTTTCATTATTTTCCTTAAAGGGCTTAAAGAGAAATTTCGTTAAAAGTTTTCCCCTTAACTCATCAATGAAAATCTTGTCTTCGGGAAATGCTCTTCTGTATTGTGATAAGTTGGCCAGTGCCTGATGGATATTGCCGTTTAAATCCAGTGCAGTTGTACCGTAAAGATACCAATAGACACCGATGCACAATGCCTCCAGCGTTTCTTCATCATCCCTGAAGTTGAATTTACTGGAATATTTCAAAAAATCATCTGCAAAAGATTTGACATTTCCATAATAATCCTCATTTAACTTATAGGGAAAAGTCATCTCATCCATTCATTTCACCCTTACACTGTCTAAAAGGAAATTGGCGTGTTCTTCTGCCTCTTCAAAGAAGTGTTCCAACACTTCCTGCGGAATATCATCATATTTTGCACAGATTTCCAA
>CACYVR010000227.1 GCA_902777885.1 uncultured Methanobrevibacter sp. | reverse complement strand
CTTGATAAAGACATTATCTTAACCGGAGAAGTTGGAAAAAGCATTTTAAATAAACTTAATAGGAAAGTTAAATTTATCAAAGATTACAATTCAGTTTATGAGCTTGCAATAAAAAACAATAAAAATCTCCTTTTCATTTACAGGTCAGACTACAGAAAACTGTCAAAACGATGATGAAAAAACTGTAGCGAAAATATGATGTAAAATTTTTTTTACAAAAAAATTGAAACATTTAATTATAATTAAAAATAGAATATACAATGTAAATTTTTATAAGAGTTATAAGTTAAAACTTATATGAAAAATAAAAAAAATATTTTTTTCCGCAATGCTTTTATAAAATTGGAGACGATAAATTGATAGTTGGAACAAGAGGTAGTCAATTAGCACTTGCACAAACAAAACAAGTTTGTAAAGACTTATCCAGAATAACTGGCGAAGAAATTGACTTAGAAATCATTAAAACTAAAGGAGACAAAATTACTACTTCTCAATTATACAACATGGATTCCAAAGGTCTTTTTACAAAAGAATTGGATATTGCACTTTTAGATGAAGAAGTTGATTTTACAGTACATAGTTTTAAGGATTTGCCTACAGAATTAGACGAAGACTTAGAAATCGTTGCCGTCCCAATACGCGAGTCTCCACGCGAAGTATTGATATCTGAAAAAACTTGGAAAGAATTGGAACCTGGTTCTAAATTAGGAACCAGCAGCCTCAGACGTGAAGCATTCTGTAACCACTATGATAAAGGTTTTGAACTTAAGCCCATAAGGGGAAATATTGAAACCAGAATCAATAAAGTTTTTGAAAGTGATTTGGATGCTACAATAATGGCTGAAGCAGGGTTAAAAAGACTTGGTTTGACTGAACATATTAAAACAGCATTTCCACTAGATTATATAACTCCACCTGCTGGACAAGGAGCTTTAGCTATAATAACAAGGAAAGACTCTGATAAAAAACAAATCATATCAAAATTGAATGATTATACTTCAATGCAAGAAGTATTGGCTGAAAAAAAAGTATTGGAAGAATTGGGCGTTGGTTGTCAATGGCCAATTGGTGCTATAGCACAGATGAAAAATAAAAAATTTAATATTTACTCAATATTATTAACAAAAGACGGAGAAATCCTAAAAGAACAAACAGAAACTGGTTCAATCAAAAGTGCAATTGAATTGGGTAAAAAAATTGGGAAAGTATTCGAGGACTATGTTTAATTGGAGGAGTTAAAATTGAGAACTGTTAACGTAGGAGTTGTCGGAGTAGGAGCAATGGGTGAAAACCATGTTCGTGTGTACCATAAAATGGAAGAAGCTAATTTACTTGCTGTTTCAGACGTGAGCGAAAGAGCACTCAAAAAGATTGAGCGAAAATATGGTGCAAAAGGTTACACCGATTACAGCGAACTGCTCGAAAATCCGGATATTGAAGTGGTTAGCGTTTGTGTACCGACTACTTTTCACCATGCAGTGGTAATGGAAGCTATCAAAAATAAAAAACATGTTTTAGTTGAAAAACCAATAGCATTCACACTAAACGAAGCTGAAGAAATGATTGCCGCTGCAAAAGAAGCTGGAGTGATTCTTGCAACAGGACATGTCGAAAGATTTAATCCCGCTGTTCAAAAAGCCAAGGAACTTATTGAAGATGGTGTAATTGGAGATATAGTATCTGCATTTGCAAAAAGAGTAGGGCCACTCCCACCAAGAATAAAAGACGTTGGTGTCGCAATAGATTTAGCTATTCACGATTTAGACATTATGAATTACTTATTTGAAGATGATATAACTCAGGTATACGGTACAATGAATAGTATACTCGATGACTGTGACTTTGAAGATCATGCAGAAATCATGGTAAGTTTCGATAATGAATCCACCGGAATTATTGAAGTAAACTGGTTGACTCCGTATAAAAGAAGAGAACTTGAACTTACAGGAACGGATGGAATTATCACTGTAGATTACATTAAACAGAGTCTTGACGTTTACGGAAAATTCGCGCAGGACATCGAAATAGTGCATGAAGAACCTTTAAAAGGAGAATTAAAATCATTTTTAAATGCTGTTGTTAACGATGAGGAACCGGAAATTACTGGTGAAGATGGGCTTAAAGCTCTTAAAATGGTAATTGCAGCAAATAAATCATCTAAAGAACACAGACCAATTAGCTTAGATGAACTTGAGGTTAGATGAACTTGAGGAATAGTGATATTTATGAAAACTAAATTAATTCGAAAAGCTCAAGAACTTAGAGAACATGGATTTACAACTGGAGAAATAGCTGATGAACTCAATGTCAGTATGGACACGGCCAGATGGCTAACTCTCCAAAAAGCAGAAGAGGCAAAAGTTGATGCGCCAGTTGACTTTGCTATTAATTGGAATAGCATTGGCGGAAATTCGACCCGTTTAAGTTATGTTTCAGGAGCTTTAAGTGACATGGCTCTTTCACACGGTGAAGCGGATGTGGTTTTAGGGATTGCAGTTAGCGGAGTTCCATTTGCAACTGTGATGGCTGATTTTTTAGAGGATATGAGTGGACTTGACACATCATTAGCTATTTTCCACCCGCACAAACATAGAAAAGACCAGGATACCAATGACGAAGGTACAATCAGTACCAACTTCGGATCCGTTAAAGGAAAAAAGGTCATCATTGTCGATGACGTCATTACAAGTGGAAAAACCGCCCGTGAAGTAATACACACCGTCAAAGACCAGGGCGGAGAACCTCTATGTGTTACCGTATTAATCGATAAGGCAGGCCTTTCAGAAATTGAAGACGTTCCTGTCGAATCTTTAATTAAAGTAAGTAGATTATAAAATCTACTTTTTAACTTATTTTTTAATTTCAATAGCCAAAAATCCATTAAACAACTGAAAAGCACATTAAGCTTTTATATCAATAAAATAACATAAAAATCCTAGGAAAAAATATGGAAATAGCAATTTTACAGAATTTATCGATAATTTTAATAACAGCAGTAATAGTCCTTTTAATTTTTAATAAACTGAAACTCCCTACAATGATTGGTTTATTTATCACAGGAATCGTTCTTGGACATGCAATTAATGATACAAGTTTGATTTCATCACTTTCCGAGCTGGGAGTGATATTTTTATTATTCATTATAGGACTGGAATTCTCAATAGAAAAGTTCTCCGCAATCAAGCGCTATGCACTGATTGGAGGTATTCTGCAGGTCGGCATATCTACAGCGCTGACAACACTGGTCGGACTTGGATTTGGATTGAATCTGAACGGCGCAATATTTTTAGGATTTCTGGTGTCCTTTTCAAGTACTGCAATTGTAATGAAAATAATGCAGCAGAAACATTTAACTCACTCAATGCAGGGAAGAGTGACTCTGGGTATTCTGATTTTTCAAGAAGACATTGCAGTTATTGGAGTAATACTGATTACGCCATTGCTTGGTGGAGCAGAAATTGAATTTCATACGATTCCTACTTTAATCTTAATATGTGCAGGACTTGCAATACTGATTTTTGTTGGAGCGAAATGGTTTATTCCACTGGCTTTAAGGGATGCGGCCAAAACTAAAAATAGGGATTTGTTTTTGATTTTGACGTTGTTCATCTGTATGGGAACAACATTTGCAACAAGTCTCATTGGAATCGGACCGGAACTTGGAGCGTTTCTTGCAGGACTCCTGATATCAAATACTGAGTACTCACACCAAACTTTAGGTTATATACAGCCGTTTCAAGACGTATTTATGAGTTTATTCTTTATCAGTATCGGTTTAATGGTTCATTTGCATTTATTCCTGTATAACTTATGGATAATTCTCCTGCTGACTGCAATAATTTTA
>CACYVR010000226.1 GCA_902777885.1 uncultured Methanobrevibacter sp. | reverse complement strand
TCTATTCCGTTTTCTTTAATTGCAGCTATTGTATTAAGACCGCTGCCGGTTACAATGGCAAAGTTGTAATTATCTGCTTTTGCATTGTATGTTAATTCTCTAGGTTTACCGACTTTATATATTGGCAATTCTAATTTTTCCAGTTTATCTAAGAAATATACGCTATAATCTCTTGCAACATAAGGAATTTCTTTTATGCTGGCTAAAAATCTCTTCACGCCATTTTCTGCAGTTATTGATGTCATGTCCTTGGCAATAAATATTTTGTGTGGATCAATTGATGAACCGTTATATGAGATTAAGTCAATGAATAACGGAGGTTCCGTCAGTTCCAATAATCCTCCGTATTTTGGTGTTGATTTAATTCCGTTTTTTATTAACAGTCCGTCCACGCTTAAACTGCATATTGTGGCTATTCCTATTTTTTCTTCATCATTTGGATGTGGTACGATTTGGAAATGTGGATTAATGTATTTTTTATTTTCTTCATAACTTTTTTCCATAATTTTCATTGCATCGTCTAATTCATCCTTTTTAATATAGGAAATATTGGCTATAATGTCTCCGGATTCTTTTTCAACATCAAGACTAACCTGCTGTATTAAATTCCAGGATTTTGAAAGAATGAATGGAATATTGGATTCTTTAATCGGTTTATGTTCTTTCAGTTTATAATTGACATTATTTGTTATTGGTTTTAATTTGTCAAAGTCTTCTAACTCTTCACCGATTTTAATATCAATATCATGATTCAATTCCTGTGCCGCACAAAATGGAGTCACACCCCCAATAATTGCAAGACCCATCATTCCTTTATTCACAGGCAAGCCCAATATATTTTCTCCGTCTTCTGAGATGGCTATTGTACCTCCAATACCTATTTTTCTTAATTTTGTTAGAATCTTTTCAGTTTTTTCTTTTCCTACACTAGGTATCAGTCTGAAGTTTGCAGGTATGTGGCCGGTTCCACTGTCTATCACATCTAACACAGATGTCATTTCAGGAGCAATAAATGCATCTAATGGTGTTATTGATGTTTTTTTGTATGATATTAACTCTTTAAAAGAGACTGGATGATAATCTTCAATTTTAAGTATTCCTCCATATAATGGTTGGGAAGCTATTCCTTCATTTAATAGTATTCCATCTAGCGTTGTTCCACATATGGTTTTTATCTCCATTTCTCCCTGACTTCCAACTTTGTTTATATTGACGTAAGGGCTCACAGAAAGACCACTTTCAAAAACACTTTTTATTATATTGAAGCTTTCTTCATTATAAATGGTTGATGTATTAACAACGACATTTCCTTTTCTTGTCATATAGTTGAAGTTAGTTAAATAAATCAATTCTTCAAATTTTGAATATATGAAATCAACTTGATCATAAATCAATCCCTTTTCTAACTTTTCACGCCCTAATTCTGTAATCCGTCGCCCAGAATATCCCATTCTCTCAGTATATCCTTTTTCATCCAATATCTGCATATGGTATCTTACAGCACGTTCACCCAAATTAAAACCTTTTTCTCTTAGTTCATCAGCTAGTAATTTGGATCCTGTAGGTTTGTTCTGTTTGTTTAATATTCTTAATATTTCAATCATCCGACGTTCTGATTCTGACATGAAATGGCTCCTTTAAAAATCAAATATAATCAGGGTTTTTGTTAAAAAATTATATTTAAAAATAAAAAATAATATTTAGATTAGATATCTAAATATTTTCTTTGTTCGTATCCGAATACTTGAACTCTGTATTCGTCCCATTCTTTGTATTTTAATTCTAAGAATTTTTCACTAACGTGACTTCCTAGAGCGTTTAAGATAAGAGGGTCTTCTTCAAGGGAGTGATATGCTTCCCATAAACTGGTTGGCAATACTTTAATTCCCATTGATTCTCTTTCTTCCTCGTTTAAATCATAGAGGTTGATTTCGGTAGGTTCACCCGGATCAATCTTATTGACGATTCCATCTACACCCGCTTCCAGCATTACTGCAAATGCAAGATATGGGTTACATGCTGGATCCGGTGCTCTATATTCAATACGTGTAGCTTTACCGCGTGCTGCAGGAATTCTTATTAATGTTGATCTGTTTTTAAAACCGTATGCTCTGTATATGCAGGGGCATGTTTTAATAATCCTCCCATAAAGTGCATTGCATCTTTTGAAAGTCCAGTTTCTGAATCAGGATTTGAAAATAAGTTTTTGTCTCCTTTGAATACTGACTGGTGACAGTGCATACCACTGCCGCTCACTCCGAAAAATGGTTTCGGCATAAAGGTTACTCTATAATCCATTTGGTCAAAAGTAGCCATATTATCTACAATTGCTTTAATTGCTTGTTTAAATGTAATTACAGCATCTGCAGTTTTTAAAGCATCTTTAAATTTAAATGCAATTTCATTTTGTCCGGGTGCCACTTCGTGGTGGGAAGCTTCTACTTCAAAGTCAAGCTCTTCCAGGTTTAAGGTCAATTCTCTTCTAAAGTCCGGTCCTTTATCGAGAGGTTCAACATCAAAGTAACCTGCCTGGTCATATGGCATTGGATATCCGTTTTCATCAATGTCCACAATAAAGAATTCCGGTTCCGGACCGATATTATATTTCAGACCCATTTTTGCAATGTGTGAAAGGGATTTTTTAAGCACTCCTCTTGGATCCCCTTCAAATGGTTTTTTCTCAGGAGTCCATACATCACAAATGAATCTGCATGTTGCTGATTCTTCAGGCCTCCATGAAAGTCTTGAATATGTGTCTATATCCGGTTTTAAAACTAAATCACTATCATTTATTCCAACAAATCCTGCAATGGATGATCCGTCAAATAGCATTCCTTCATTAAATAATTCTTCCAGGTCTTCGCCATTAAATGGAATTACAATGTTTTTAACA
>CACYVR010000225.1 GCA_902777885.1 uncultured Methanobrevibacter sp. | reverse complement strand
TATAATTCCCAAGTGCATATCCAATATGACGGCAGATCCGTTACATAACTCCATATTGGGAACCTTTTTTCTTAAAATTGGAAACCCATCTGTAATATCTGATACAACAGCGGATTTTTCATTGAATAAAATATCTTTAACCTCTTCTTTATCAGTGGTGAAATTGGTGAAGCTTATATCAAAGTCAATGTCGAACTCCTTAATTACATCTGAAAGCAATGTATTGGAATCCAAATCCAGGAGTTTATTTGTATTATACTGAAGAACAACCAATGCCAAAGAGTCGGTCTGGTCAATCAAATCCAGGGAATTGATATCTGTAAATAATTTTCCCGAAGTCACGTCCTTAATAACCCTATATCTTTCTATTAACGTTCCTGAGTTATCAAATACAATAGCCTTTTTCATGTTAATTAATATTTAAAAATTAATTAATAAATCTATTCGGCAAATCACATAATTATAAGTTATAAGTTATAACAATTATTAAAACTTATAAGTTATAAGTGAATAGAAAAAACCAAGTTATATAAATATTGAAAAATAAATCTATATCTATTATATTTATCTAAGGTGTTTTAATGAATGTTATTGAAAAATTAAATTCCATCAAAAATGGAGAATTGACAGCTAAGGAAAATGTTGAAAACTTCCTTAAAGTTATTAAAGAAAAAAACGACTCCATTAATGCTTTTATTGAATTAAACGAAGAAAATGCTTTAAAACAAGCAGAAGAAATAGATGAAAAAATAGCTAATGGAGAAGAGGTTGGAAGCCTTGCAGGTTTAGTCTTCGGTATTAAGGCAAACATCAATGTAGAAGATTTAATTATTTCTGCAGCTTCAAAAACCTTGGAAAATTACCTGGGAAGTTACAATGCAACAGTAGTGGATAAAGTATTAGCAGAAGATGGAATAATTATTGGTATAGCAAATATGGATGAATTTGCAGCAGGCAGTTCAACTGAAACTTCTTATTACGGACCGACTCAAAACCCTAATGCTTTAGGAAGAATCCCCGGCGGTTCATCAGGTGGAAGTGCAGCAGCCGTTGCATCTGAAATGTGTGATATTGCATTGGGTTCAGATACCGGCGGATCTATTAGAAACCCTGCATCCCACTGTGGAGTTATCGGATTTAAACCAACCTACGGTGCTGTTTCAAGACAAGGTTTACTTGATTTGTCAATGAGTCTAGACCAGATCGGTCCGTTTGCACAGGACATGAGTGGAATTGCACTTGCATTAAATGCAATTGTTGATTATGATGAAACCGAATGTACCACAATAAACTGGGATAAACCTGATTTCACTGAATCTTTAGAAGAAAAATCCCTTGAAGGTATGAAAATAGCTATCTGTAATGATTTCATTGAAGTGACAGATGATGAAATTAACAAAACCGTTAACAAGGCCATTAATAAACTGGTTGATGCCGGAGCTGAACTCGTTGAAGTTTCATTTGACCACATTGACTTATGTTTACCTACATACTACTTAATTAACTATGTTGAATTCTTCTCAGCAACCAGAAAATATGACGGAAGGGATTACGGTTACAGAATAGAAGAAGTCTGTGGAGACGAAGTTTTAAGAAGAATCAAAATCGGTTCCCACATTGCACAGGCCGAATTCAGCGGAAAATACTATAAAAAAGCTTTAAGGGCAAGATCTCTTATTCGTGATGAAATTAACTCAATGCTTGAAAACGTTGATTTGATTGTAGGTCCTACCGTTCCTAAGCTTCCGCACGAAATTGGAGAAGAACTGGATCCTATGGAAATGTATGCATACGACGTATTGACAGTAATTGCAAACCTTGCAGGTATTCCGGCAGCAAGTATCCCTGCAGGAACTGTAAATGACATTCCAGTAGGTCTTCAAATACAAGCTAAACCATTAGACGATGAAAAAATCGTTAAAGCTATGAGTGTATTTGAAAATATTCAAAATTAAGGGTTTTTAACCCTAACCATTTTATTTTTTAATTAATTAACCCAAAAAAGTAAAAATACTAAAGTAAAAATAGGTAAAATACTAAACCAAAAATCGTGAGAATACTAAATTAATTAATTGATACTAATAAAAAAGTATATACCACGGTATAAAGACATATAAAAAAAGAACCAAATTTTTTAGCCGTAATAACAGGGGAAAACTTGGCCTATACAAGAAAAGACGGTGTAAAAGTAATTCTGAAGGATGTTTAAAGTAGAATTTTACACTTGAAATATACCTTTAAAAAAACTTTAAAAATTATCAAAACCATAGCATTACTTGAGGTTATTTTATGACAAA
>CACYVR010000224.1 GCA_902777885.1 uncultured Methanobrevibacter sp. | reverse complement strand
GGAACACCCAAAAGCATTGACGGGACAAATTCTATAAGCGCATGGGCAATGGACATTGCAACCATCAACACACAAAGAAATTCCGGGCTTAAGAATGTCAATAAAAATGTTGATGAAGCAAACAGTATTGCACCGGCAGTATTTACATGAATCCCAGGCACCATACCCGTTGTCGTTCCTATTAATATTCCGATAAAACATGCAATTACTAATTCAAACATAGATATTTACTAAGTTAAAGTACTTTTTAAAGCTTGTTGAAGCCACCCATAAAAATTGCCTTGAGTTAACAAGGTTTATATATAGATATACACAAAGTATATACAAGAGGTGATAATGATGATTACATGCTCAGTTTGCGGATGTTTGAATGACCCATCCAATATGGTATGTGAAGAATGCGGATCAGATTTGATTGATGAATCCGAACTTCTATATCTATACGATGATGATGACGATTAAAAAGTCTCTCTGTTGAAATTCAATGATTTCATGGATAATTTGGATAATAAATCCAATAATTCGCCACGAGACAAATTCAATTCATCACAGATCATATTATCCCATTCAACTTCTTTTTCTTCTAAAAATCTGGCTGTCTTTAAACCCTTTTCAGTTAATGTGGTTACATATTCCCTTTTATTATTCGGATTGATTTTCCTTATAATAAGCCCTTTCTTTTCAAATTCGGAAAATGTTCTGGAAACACCGCTTCGATTCATAAAACATGCCTTTGCAATATCTGATTGATTAACATCAGGCTCATAATAAAGCAGCATAAACATATAATATTGAGAATAGTTTATTTCAGTTTCTTTAAGAAACTGCTTTAAATAGTAATCGTGAGTTTCCTTAAGTGAAATCAAATGATTTAAAATGAATGGTGAATCGTTTATAATATCTTCGTAATTTTTCATATTATCACAATTAATATTATGAAGATTCAACTATATAAATGTTGCTTAATGCAACAATCAATTCAGGAAAAAATAAAAAAAAGATTTTGAAAGATTTACATCAATCTTCCAATACCGGTAATTTCAATACTGGCCACATCATCTAAACCGGAGATGAATTCTTCGGTAGATTCAGTTCCGCCTTCACCATCTTCAATAGTGAAGTTTAAAATTAAAGCTACTAAACCGAATGCAATAGGTTCTTCAGAAATATTTTGGAATTCAGCATCATCCGGTAAGCCATTTTCAATAGTTTCTTTTAATGCTTCCAAGTCCACTTCAGGACTTTCAGGCATAATTTTCATAGTTGCTAATACTTCAGCCATTTAAATTCCTCCAATCAATTTAAGGACCTTCAAATCCACATTCACATTTGTAAGCGTGACCAAAGGTACGACATTTTTCACATCTTGCGATTTTTGCACCACATTCCGGACATTCGAATTCAACGAATGGACCGGTTAATGGGATTTCCTGTTTGCATGAAATACATTCTACTTCTTTCATCTAATCACCTATTATTAGTGTGTAATCGAAATTGTAATCATTTATATTATCATCAATAAGAGATAAAACCCTTTCAGGATACATTCCATTTACAACATAACAATTAGTCCCGAATTCAATCAAAAGAGAAGGCAACATTTTATCAATTGATGACTCTTCAAAAGTTAGCAGTTTTTTAGCATCAATTTTATTAATAAACTTTGAACCTTCTTCACTAGGTTCTCGGGTATATATACCATTTACATTTGTTACTATTAAAAGGTTTGCATTTAAAGAGTGTGAAACATAAGCTGCAATCGAATCTGAAGTAACATCCCACGAGCACTCAAAGGGATCTTCTTTATTTAAAAAATCAGAAACAACAAAAATTGGAGTTAAATCTTCACCAGCAATTTTTTGAGCTTCCTCAAGTGAATAAGCCAATTTTGCAGAATCAACCTTATCATTGACCAGTTTTGCAATTATATCCATACAATCAATTGCTGTAAAATGAGTAACTTCAGCTGAAAAATTTTGAGAAGAGTCATATTCACGAATAAGATTTGCAAACTCACCACCACCCAAAATAATCATTGAATTGGTGTTTTTTAGTTTTTTTGCAAGTTCAATAGCATAATCGGGAAATAAACTTCCACCTATTTTCACGACCTGTTTTATGATTCTAATCACACCCACTTTTAATTAAAAATAGCCATCATTAAAATGATAGTTGACTCATAAAAGTTTTAAATCCCCAGTCACTTCATCAATAATTTCATCCTCATCAGGCCCGATTGCTAAAACTGTAACGCTTGATGTAGGTATCTGAGTCCTTCCAGCATCAACTACCAAATAATTGGCCAGACCTTTTTCATCAGCATGCCTTTTCAAA
>CACYVR010000223.1 GCA_902777885.1 uncultured Methanobrevibacter sp. | reverse complement strand
ACATTCCAAACGAAGTTCTTGAATCTATAGCTCCGTGGAATTTAGCCAAGAAATTTGACTCTGAAAAGAAATGATCGGAAATCATTTCCGACCATTTACAAATTTTTCGATCATGAGGTCATTATGGAGCGTTTACCAAGTTTAAGTCCCATATAATTTCTAATGAGGTTTTAGATTAACTCATGCCGTGGAGCAAAAATTTTAATAAATATAATTTCCAGTTCAAGAGGTCATTATAGATGCGTTTACTGTATTCTGTTTAGATCTCAATTCTGTAAACCAATTTACTTATTTTTTTCTATAAAAGTTTTAGCCTGCTCTATACCACCAAGATTAGTTACTTTTGTAAAACCTGCTTTTTCTAGCATCTGTTTTGCAAATTCGGCTCTTTTCCCAGATCTACAATAAACATAAATAGTATCGTCCTTATTTATGTTATTTTCATTTATTCCCTCAATGATTTTGGAATGTTCAATATTAATGGCATTATCAATATGATCACCGGCATATTCTTCAGCTGTTCTCACATCTATATAATAAGTTTCAGCATACAAATTTGCTGAAACAAGTGTGAATAATGTTGAACAAAATATTTTTTTTACAAGATCTCTCATTTCAATAATTCCTTAACTGCTTCATCATTTAAAATATTATCTCTAAGATATCTAAACAACTCTGTTGAATAATTTACATTTCCAGTTTTTTTATTATCCCTAGCCTTTACAATAAGTTGCCTTAATTTATTTTTATCTACGCTCTCATTACTATATGAAAGTTTATTAACAATTTGCATATAATCATCACTCGTCAATAGACTATTTCTCAATTGCTCTAATCGATGAAACTTTGTATTATTGGCTAATTTTTTGCTTATAGTAAAATTAACTTGTTCTTCCAAGTGACTAACTAAAGTTTCATCACAACTTCTCAATAATCTTTCAATATGAAGCATTTGACGTCTAAAAGGTTCAAACTGACTATTTTTTTTAAATTTTTTTGCGCAGATTAGTTCATCCTTTAAAAAATCAGCCTCACCGAAATCTATTCTCTCAAATTCATTATCCCTCAAATCAACAATCTGCTCAGCAAATACATTCAGTTTTTTAGAATCTCTTTTTTTTTGACTCTTACTTATCCAATCATCATATTCGTTAATCTTATCAGTATAATACATGAATTCCTCTTTAAAACTGGGTTTCTTTTTTGAAACTATCTGCAATATCTTTATTAATTAAAGATATCACTGAAAGCAACCACCAAAATCCTAAAAATATTGCTATAAGCATTGCGCTGAGTGTGTATACATTAATTGGAATACCCCATACATATGATTTCGAATATACATTGATAGGTTCACTATATCTGATACTAGTATTCATACTGTTTGTTCCAAAAATCAAGGTATTACCCTTTATTTCAAAATGTTCAGTATTTTCATGTATAATTTTGTTAAGATCTGATAATTGATAGTCTGTCTCTCCACTTATTTTGATATCAGAAATTTCAACAGTACCAACATTCCTATCAAATAAAAATTTAAAATAGCTAATATTATTCAAGTTCTTTAATTCAAATTTTGAATCAAACTCTCCTGCATTTACATGGAAACTCTGCATCTCATTATCAGAGTATATTTCCTTCTGTTTGTTAGTGTAATAAACTTTTATGTTCTGTTCTTGATCAAATTTTGTCTTCATTGATATTGTTATAGGATCATGTTCTAAAATAGCAGTTCGTAATCCATATGCGATAGAACTAATCAGTGTGATGAACATAGAACAAGCTAAAAATCTAAGAAAATATTTTTTTATATCTGACAGCATAGTTATCTCACAAAACATATAAATTATTTAGAATTATAGCATATAAAATAACTCAATAAAAAAAATGCTAACATGTAAAGTATTAGGTCTAAAATCTCTAGCTTAGACCTTTTTAAAATTCCAAGGCATAGCCTTTTCAAGAATTGCATTTCTCTCTTCAGGTTGAATACCTGGAGCGTTCAATTCTTTTTGGTGCAATCCTATATATCGGAACAAGTATGCAAGGTATTCTCCCAGATTCACCCCGTGTTTTTTACAGGTTTCATGAAATGATGAAAATACGGCTAAAGACTTTGCTCCTTCAACTGAAGCAAATCCACTGGCAGTTGAATGCCTTAACACTGCGAAGTCACGTATAGCCCGCTCTGCATCAGAGTTATCCAAAGGAGCATTTCCATCCTCCATGAGTCTGGTGAATTTTTCCCACTGGTTGTATGCGTACTTGACCGCTTTTATAAACTTGGCTGTATATACCTCCGAGGGGTTTTTACATGCCTGCATTTTCCTGTAGCATTCATCAAC
>CACYVR010000222.1 GCA_902777885.1 uncultured Methanobrevibacter sp. | reverse complement strand
CCTGATCCCAATACGATTAATGTTGAATTTTTTGCCTTTTTGGTACTTTGTTCCTTGCTTTCATGTTTTTGAATATATTCCAAATCATTTTGATATTTTCCTCTAAAGTCTTCAATACGTTCCATATTAATAAAATCAGGCATTTTATCTTTTAAATTATCCATTTTGTTGGAAAAATAGTCTGTGTCTTTAATGTCATCGACCTTATCCATTAACGTTTCAATTTGCCTGTTCTCTGGAATGAAAGCATCTCTAAAGTGATTTGACAGGTATTGATGTTTATCGTAAATTTTCATATCTTCGGGAAGGAGCCTTCTTACGTAATTTGCAAGTGTAATTCCATATCTCTGTTTAAATGTTTCTCCATTTCCCTGGCCATGGTCAGATAAAATTACCATTTCATAATTTCTTTGAGAGTCTTTTTCAGCTTTTTCAAGTCTTTTAAACTGCAGGTCAATTTGTTTTAACACGTTCCAGACATCATCATCACGAACGCCTGAATGATGGGCTACTTCATCATATCCAACATAGCTGGCATATGCAGAGTTTATTTCTCCTTTAAATATGCTGGCTATCAATGTTTCTGTAGCTATTTCACGTAAAAGTACATTTGCACCAGCTCTAATTGCAGCATAAACGATAGTTCTTCTGAGGCGTGGCTTCACATTTTTTATATAATGCATTATCTGGGATTTAATTTCAACAAGGATTTCCCATAAAAATAATATAAAAACTCTTTGAAATGAGTATGGTTCTAAAAAAACAACATGTAATAGCTTATTGTATGTATGGGCTATGATTTTAAATCTTGATGAGGTTAAAATCGGATCATTACTGTCTCCAGTAAACATATTGGTTATGCTAATTCCATTATCACATAATAATCCATTTCCGTCAGATATTCTTTTTTCTATTATTGGGGCATGAGCTAATTTTCCTGAAACCATTATTTTATTGCCGGATTCTTTTTCAACCCATCTGTAAGCCACAATATTCTCATTATTTCCATGAAGTATTCCGGCCTGACTTGCACCTGTCTGTGATGATAAATCTGTCTCCCATTCTTTTAGGGTATGGGTTTTATTTTCAATCCACCGTTTAAGTGTAGGCATCATGTCTCTGTTGATTGCTTCTTTTAAAACTTCAATTGAAAGTCCATCGATTTCAAGGATTAATAAACCTGGATATGTCTTTTTATGGAGGGATTTACTGTTTCTTTCAACATAATCAGATATTTTTTTAGTATATGAATCATAATAATCTATATTGGCAATTTTTGAAACCAATGTTGTTCCAATAGCCATAATTAGAGGTATAATAAAAGATTCTCCGATACCTGAAGAAACACCCGGAATAATGTATGAAACCCCATAAAAAATCAGTGAATTTATTACCAGCGCACCAATTCCAAAAGTAAAAACAATGAATTTCATTAAAAAACGACTTATTATTGGCCAAATCAATATATTGGCTAGACCCATACCTATTGTTATAAAAATTGCATTATACCAATTTCCCAATATAAAATTATCTAATATTAATGACATCCCAATAATAAATAAAATATTGACTATTACAAGTATTATTGTCATTATCGACGTTTTAATGATATTATTAATGTTCATTTAAACCTCATTTTTTCAGATAATAATTTTACAATTTATTTGTCAGTGATTGAAATACCTCTTACTTTTAATCTTTATGTTGGAAGTGTTCACTACCAATATTTTTCCTTATTTTTTAATAAGTTCATGAAACTATTTATATTTTAAAAATTAAATAATTAATGTGATTATTATGCTTCAAATTGCAGTTTGTGGAAAACCAAATGTTGGAAAATCATCTTTTTTCAATTCAGCAACAGCATCTGCAGTTGAAATGGCAAACTATCCATTTACAACAATTGATGCAAATAAGGCTGTTACCCATGTAATTAAAGATTGCCCATGTAAAGAATTAGGTGTTACATGCAATCCTCACAATTCCATTTGTATCGATGGAAAAAGATTACTTCCAATTGAATTAATTGATGTTGCAGGATTAGTTCCTGGAGCACATGAAGGAAAAGGATTAGGTAATAAATTTTTAGACGATTTAATGCAAGCAAAAGTATTTATAAATGTTATTGATGCTTCAGGTTCAACGGATCTTGAAGGAAATCCTGTTGATGCCGGCGCACATGACCCACTTGAAGATTTGGAATTTTTAGAAAATGAAATTGTAATGTGGATGTATGGAATACTGTCTAAAAATTGGGTAAGACTTATAAGAAAGGTTGGTGCAGAGCACCTTGATATTGCCAAAGTATTGTTTGATCAGTTATCCGGTACTGGAATAACCATTGAGGATATTAT
>CACYVR010000221.1 GCA_902777885.1 uncultured Methanobrevibacter sp. | reverse complement strand
AGTTTAATCAATATGGAGAATCGTTATTTGTGACATTATCTTTTATTTTTCCATGAACCCTAGGATAAAAGCCTACTTCAGAGGATAATTTTCTCATGTTTTCTATTATTTCATTGGTTGGAATGGCTACAGGACAGTTTAGCGTACACAATCCGCATAAGGTACACATGTAAAGGCCGGAATTAAAGCAAGTTTCATCATCTTCTATGAATTTTGACATTGCAACGCCCCTTCCGCCCAGGTAATTGTTGAATCCAAATTCATTGCCTACTGCATTATAGACAGGACAGTGAACGACACAGTTTCCACAGCCGATACACCAGAGGCATTCCTCACTTGCAGAGCTTCGTCCATTATCTAAAAGAATAACAACAACCTTTTCAGCACCATACATATTTTTCAAAAGTTTTTTTTCAATATCTGCAGTTTTTGACGGTCCAGATATTACATTCATATATGAGGTCACATAGTTTCCCGTTGCATAGACAGTTTCAAGTTTTGAAACAGAAACCGCATCTTCCAGAGAAGGTACAATTTTATCGATTCCGGCTACGATTATATGCAAATCTTTCAGTGAAACTATTGAAATATTGCCCTCATTGTGAACCATTATGCATGAGCCCTCTTCGGCAGCTATTGCATTGGCCCCAGATATACCTATGCTTGCATTTTCAAGACGATTCAGCACATCACTTCTTACAAGCTCCATTATTTCACGGGCAACGGGCTCAACATTACTGTCAAGGGAATCATTGACAATATCCGTAATTTGCGAAATGTTTAAATGAGAAGCAGGTCCCGTTGGATGAACAGGCTTATTGTCAATTTTTTTAAGCTGTAAAATCCTGTCTCCCAAGTCTGTTTCTACAACATCCCAATCTTTACTGGCCAAATTGTTTTTTAAATCAATTTCACCTAAAGTATTTGACTTTGCCTTGGCAATGACATTGTTATCGAAATCTTTAATTAAATCCAAAATAATGTTGATGGCATCCTCTTTAGTTTGAGCAAACTCCACATCAATGCCATTTCTCTTAAATGATTCAATGGCCTCGTCATATAGCTCAGCGGAATTTTCAATGGAATACTTTTTAATTTCACGGACACGATTTTCCAACCGTCTGACTTGAGGAGAGTCCTTAATTTCAGATGATCTTGATTTGACAGTATTGAATGATTTTCTCATCGTTTCAAGTTCACTGCTTTTCATTTACTCACCACCATAATTTATTAAAAACTCAGTTAAATCAAGAACGTTCAATCCACGATCTTTTAAATTAAGCTTACAAAATGGACATGGAGTAACCAGCAAATCAGCACCGGTTTCAATTGCCTGAGATATTCTGAAATCCGCCATTTGAGATGCAATTTCGGGATAGGCGGATTTCACTCCACCACCGGCACCGCAACACAGACTATTTTCACGATTGTTTTGCATTTCAAGGAGATTAGCCACATTTGAAATAACGTTTCGTGGTTCATCAAATACATTGCAATGCCTTCCCAAGTGACAGGAATCGTGATAAGTAACTTTTAAATCTTTTTTATTAAAATCCAATTTCTTTTCATCAACCAGAGTATTTAAAAACTGAGAAATGTGAATAACATCCAAATCATCATAATCCTGCTTTAGAGTTTTATAACATCCTGCACATGACGTTAATATTAGTTCACCGGATAATAGTTCGGTATTTTTTTCAATTTGCTTTTGAGCCTCATCAATGAATCCTGTTCTAATCAACACTGAGCCGCAGCATTTTTCATCTTCCAGAACCCTGTATTCAACATCAGCCAGCTTTAACAGTTCTTCAGTTGCATCGGCTATTGATGTCTCTTTTTCACGTGCAGTGCATCCTCTAAAATAAATCATAAATATTATTCTTCCTCATCATCTAAGCTAATTTCATTGTTTAGTGATACTTCTTTAACAATTTTATTTACGTCTTCTTCAAGTTTATCAATTTTATAGTATAATCTAATACCCAAATAAAATATAAATGCCAAAGCAACAATAATGATAAAATCCAAACCTCGGGTAATACCAAATATTCTTGCAAAAATCATACTGGACTGTGGAAATATTGAAACTATAAAAATAAATATCCATAACAGTGCCCATAGTATGAAAGAAGATAAAGAATGTTTACCTTTTCTAAATCTAAAATAAAATACTATAATTGCCACTATAGCTATTATTGGAACTATAATTGAATAAATTAACATGATATCACCTAACCGAATAGTTTATGTTTCATCATTTGAAGCAGAATTTTTAATGCTTCTTTGGAATTTGTTCCTTTTGATTGCGTTTCTGGAGTGTAAATGGTCTGAATAGTAACTTCCTCAAAAGAAATCT
>CACYVR010000220.1 GCA_902777885.1 uncultured Methanobrevibacter sp. | reverse complement strand
ATGGGTGCATTTTATAATTTCATTGATGATGAGGAAGTTGAACTGATTGGATGTGAGGCCGGAGGAAAAGGAATCGATACTCCATATAATGCGGCCGCATTGACCAATGGCCAAATTGGAATATTTCATGGAATGAAATCAATATTTAATCAGGGAGAATATGGTCAAATCGCTCCGGTTTATTCAATATCAGCCGGTTTGGATTATCCTGGCGTCGGACCTGAACACGCATATTTAAGGGATTCGGGCAGAGCCAAATATGTTCCAATAAATGACGAACAAGCAGTGGAGGCATTTGAATACTTATCAAAAATGGAAGGAATCATTCCAGCTATTGAAAGTGCTCATGCAGTGGCTCACGCAATGGAAATTGCTCCTCAAATGGATAAGGATGATATCATTATTGTATGTCTTTCCGGAAGAGGAGATAAGGACGTTAAGTCCATAGCTGACTATAGGGGAGTTGATTTAGGTGAGTAGAATACCAAACGCATTTAAAAACGGAACTGCATTTATCGGATTTTTAACTGCAGGCGATCCGACAATTGAAAAAACTGTTGAATATATTTTGACTATGGATGAAGCGGGCTGTGATTTGGTGGAAATAGGAATACCATTTTCAGATCCGATGGCTGAAGGCGTTGTCATTCAGGATGCCAATGTGCGTGCATTAAAGCATAACACAACAACAGATGATGTTTTTGAAATTGTTAAAAAAGTTCGCCAAAAGACTGATGTTCCTTTAGTGTTTTTAACTTACATCAATCCTGTATTTTTCTACGGTTATGAAGAATTCTTTAAAAAATGCGGGGAATATGGTGTGGATGGAATCATCTCACCGGATTTGCCTTATGAGGAAAAAGGAGAAATTGCCGATATTGCGGCTAAAAATGACGTTGACGTAATTTCACTAATCGCTCCTACATCAAAAGAAAGAATTCAAAAGATTGCAGGTGATGCAACAGGATTTATTTATCTTGTTTCCTCATTGGGAGTAACAGGAATGCGTTCAGAAATAAAAACTGATTTAAAAGCAATAATATCTGACATTCGTGACGTCTGTGATTTACCTGTTGCTGTCGGATTCGGTATTAACACTCCCAAACAGGCATCTGACATATCTAAAATAGCCGATGGTGTTATTGTTGGAAGTGCAATAGTTAAAATCATTGAAAAACATGGTGCGAATGCTTCAGATGAATTGAAGAAATATGTGGCCGACATGAAAAATGCCTGTATCGAATAAGAAATGTTTATTAAATATAATTAACATAATTATATAATACTACAAAAGATTAAAAATAGAGGATTATTTATGTTTAAAGCTGAATTAAGTGATTCTAGTATTTTAAAAACCAGTTTTGATGCAATTTCATCAATTGTTGATGAAGTTCAAATACAAACTGATAGTGAAGGTATGAGATTAGATGCCTTAGACCGTAGTCACATAACTTTCGTTCATTTAGAGCTTAAATCTAGTTTATTTGATGAATATATTTGTGATGTTCCTGAAAAAATCAACATTGACACTGATGAATTTATGAGGGTTCTTAAAAGAGCCAAATCTCAGGATAGAGTCTTAATGTCCGTGGATGAAGGTAATTTCATCATTACCTTTGAAGGAGATGCTACAAGAACATTCAAAATAAGATTAATTGATATTGAGTATGATAATCCTACTCCTCCTCAAATCAATCATCCAACTTCATTTAAAGTTCGTTTCTCTATCTTAAAAGATTCAATCAACGATATAGAAATATTTTCAGACAAAATTGCCTTGGAAGTTGATGAAGATTACTTTATTGCATCTGCTGACGGTGAATTTGGTGATGCAAGTATCAAGTATCTTCACGGTGAAAATATTCAAGAGCATGAAAAAGCATTATTCTCTTTAGATAAGATTAGAGAAATGCTCAAAGCAGATAAATTTTCAGAGGAAGCTGAAATTAGTTTAGGTACTGACATGCCATTAAGCTTAACCTTAAATATGGTTACCGGCGATGGTAAACTTAGTTTCTTGCTTGCTCCAAGATTAGAAACAGATGAATAATTTTCATTTGTTTTTTCTTATTTTTCTTTTTAAAAACCATCAGAGATGATAATAAGTGGATTTATATCAATATTTGCGTAAAATTCAGAAAAAAGAACGTGATAATGGTACATTAGCTCATGTTGAAGAAAGTTTTTATGAAGATATTCATAAGTATATCAATGAATTGAAGCAATCCGCTATTGATGATCCATTTTCTGATGTTTACAATACTTTAAACGAGGCCAGAAGAATAGCTACTGAAATTTGTGAGAGAAGGGAGCATAAAATTACAAATGCTGCTGTTTTAAATATGAATAGGTCATATCATCTTTTTTCCGGTAAACAGGAATTTGATTTGGTCGATTCAATGCCTCTTAATTTAACTCCTGAGGAAGAAACTTTCTATTTTTCCATAATTGAAACTCTAAAAACTCATAGGTTAAACCTTTCAGGTCAGGAAGTTGTTAAAGCACCTTCTGATGATGTTGAAGATATTCCTGAGAAGGAATCCGGTGAGAATACTTCCAATTCCCTAAGCGATATTGCAGATGCTGTAATGGATGACTCTAAACCTGCTGATGACATTTTAGATAAGGCTGAGGAGTCTTTAAAATCTGGCGAAGATGACTCAAAGGATAATGTAAAACCCACTAAATCTGGTGATGAGGTTTTAGATAGAATCGATGAGATTTCTAAAGCTAAAGTTATCACAGATGAGAAAAGGGAACCTATTGAAAAGCAGATTTCCAAGCCGAAAGCTCCTGAACTTAAAAAAGAGGTTTCTGATAAGCCTGGTGAGTTTGACGATATTGAAATTCTGGAAAATGATGACCAGTTCATTGATTTAGACATTCCGAAAAGAACAAGGGAATCTGAAATTGTCACTATTCTTGTTTTGGATGATGTTGATTCAATTATGGGTATTGATGAAAAGGTATATGGTCCATTTAGGCCACAGGATATTGTAACCCTGCCGAAAATCAATGCAAATATTTTTGTCAAAAACAGAAAGGCCCGTTTTGTTAAAATATAAGATAACTTTAAATACTCTTAATAATATAACTATATATCATATCTATTTGTAATATTAAAAAATTATTTATTATAATTTGGA
>CACYVR010000219.1 GCA_902777885.1 uncultured Methanobrevibacter sp. | reverse complement strand
ATGTCAAATTTTTCAATAACTGCACTAGGTCCATGGGGAGAACTGTCTTCTGTTATCATTGATCCTGTTGGTGTTTTTCCAAAGGTTGCTTCGCTGTCAATTGATGTTGATGCGAGAGATATATCCTGCAGCTTTTCAATAAATGGATTTTCTAAATCATCTATTTTAATCAACTGTTTACCACGAACAAGACTCATGCGGTAATTGATAATGTCTTCCTGCTGTTTGTTCTGACCAATCCATGATTCTGGTGAGTCCATGATTGATGTATCGCCTACTTCACCTACCATCATGGGTCCGGCATACACTTTAGGATAAGACCATCTTCCAATAAAAACGGATGGAGGTGTACTTCCTTCAAGATTTTTTCCAACTTTAACAGATTTCATTTGGATTTGTTCTGTTAATTTGGCTAAATATGCATTTTTAGATGTTTTCATAATAAATAAAAAAAGTTAAGAGATTAAATCTCTTGTTTAACAAAATTCAATAGTTGCAGGTGGTTTATCACTAATTGATAAAGCAACATGGGTTACTTCTGAGATTTCAGAAGTTATTCTTTTAGAGATGGTTTGAACAACATCCCAAGGCAATTGTGGAACATAAGCAGTCATTGCGTCTACGGAATTAACGATTCTTACAATGACCAAGTATCCAAAGTCTCTTTGATCTCCTTTAACGCCAGTGGCTTTACTGTCGGTTAGCACAGCAAAATATTGCCATACTTCTTCATCAAGACCTGCCTTTTCAACTTCATCACAGACGATTTTATTGGCTTTTCTACAGATTTCAACATTTTCTCTTGTTAAATCGCCGATAACTCTAACACCAAGCCCAGGTCCTGGGAAAGGTTGTCTGTAAACAGTAGTTTTTGGTAAGTCTAATTCATCACCGATTTCTCTTACTTCATCTTTGTATAAGTCACGGATTGGTTCACATAATTCCAATTCCATTCCGCTCGGTAAAGCTAAATTGTGGTGGGATTTGATTTTACCATCACTTTCAATCCAATCTGGTGCAATTGTACCTTGAACTAAGAATTTGGCATCTGATTTAATGGCTTCTCTTTCAAATACTTCAATGAATACTCTTCCGATGATTTTTCTTTTCTCTTCCGGGTCTTCAACACCAGCAAGTTGATCCATGAACTCGTCGGAAGCATCAACAAATTTAAAGTTTAATCTGTCTTTGAAAGTGTTAGTTACCTGTTCAACTTCTCCTTCTCTTAAAAGCCCATGGTCTACAAAAACAGCAGTTAAGTTATCACCAATAGCTTCCTGAACTAGTACAGAACAGACTGAACTGTCAACACCACCTGAAAGTGCTATAATGGCTTTTTCATCGCCAATTTGTTCTTTGATTTTCTGGATTGCATCATCGATAAATTCTTTTGGACTTAACATTTTATTCCTCATCTTCTTCTTCGTAATCTTCAATGATTTGTTTAATCATGGCTTCTAATCCATTATCATTGCCTGCTTCTATAGCTTCGAATATTTCATCGTATTTAACGAATTTTTCTATTTTTACGGATTTTCCTCCAATTCCGGAAATTCTAAATCCATATTCTTCGTCACCGATTGGGATGTTAACATATTGTTTTTTTAAACCGGCTTTATTGTCTTGTGCTTTTTGTGCTAAGTCTTCTGCATTGTCAATCATTATTACACCTTATTTTTTACATATTTTATAGAAATTCTCAAATATTTGGGATCCTTTAGGAGTGTGATGCACTTCTGGGTGGAATTGTATTCCATATACATCCTTATCTTTGTGTTTAAAGGATTCAATATCGCATAATTTTGAATTAGCTAAAATTTCAAATTCCTTAGGAATGCTTTTAACTTCATCTTTGTGTGAAGACCAAACTTCCATTTCTGGGGCTAGACCTTCAAATAGATTTTCATCATTATTAATATTAATTTTGACTTGAGCATAACTTTCAGTATTTGATGTAACTACATCGCCACCATAGGTTTTAGCAATTAATTGATGGCCAAGACATATTCCTAAAATGGGTATATCAAAATGTTTGATATATTTTTCACTGTTGCCGGCACCTTCAATTGAAGGGCCTCCACCTAAAATCAGTCCGATAGGATTTTTAGCTTCAATTTCTTCAACAGTTAAAGTATTTGAAACTAATTCGGATTCAATTTTGAGATATTGCAAACTACGTTGAATTCTATGGTTGTATTGGCCTTTATTATTAATTACTACAATTGTCATATTATGCTCCAAAATATTATATTATTATTTTTGGTTTTTTTCATTTATTATACTTTGTATCAAAACTTTATATAGTATTGAAAATATAATAAAATCACATGGAACCTAGAGATTTAGCATTTATCATTATAGCAATTTTGGTTGC
>CACYVR010000218.1 GCA_902777885.1 uncultured Methanobrevibacter sp. | reverse complement strand
CAGACACAGCAAAGAATCAGGAGAAAAACATTATCCGATTTGACAAATGATGAAAAAGGCAAACTGTACAATGCACTGAACCGCATGATTATTAATGAGGTTCCGCCGAAATACTACGAACACATTCCTAAAATACTGATTGGGGATTCATACACATTTCTTTTGGAGGATCCTGCAAGCTTTTTAAGGGACGGTGCCGAATTTTCAACTGCAATGAATGCATGCGGCAGAAATCATGAGGAAAAAATAGCCATGGAAGTTCTTAAGGGAAACCGTGACTGGGCATTGGTGGAGCTTGAAGAAATCAGCAGAAAGCATCGATACAACCTTGCAACATCAATGGAAAAATTAGCCGACGGGAATCATATCGTCGAAATTGAAAACCTCCAGTACTTCGATGGAACAGGAATCAAACCAGAAATTGTCGGTACCATAACGGGAATGATTCTGGGTTACTGCAACTGGAGAAAGCCTATTATCGGTTTTACACAGGTTGAAGATACTGAAGGCCTTAAAGTATCTCTTAGATGTTCACGCTTCCTGTCATATGACGGGATTCATTTCGGAAACATTATCCGTGAAGTGTCACATGAAGTAGGCGGAAGCGGAGGAGGCCATGCAATGGCATGTGGTGCATACATTCCACTTGAAAAAAAGGAGGAATTCATACAAAAGTTTAATATATCATTAAATAAAAAAATATCAATATCAATTTAGAAATTTATCAAAGTGTTTTTAATTTTAATAGGAGGAATGAAAATTGAAAGCGTTTAAAAAAAGAGGTGCACTAACTCACTTCCAGATTTTAAGTGAGATATCTAAACAGGACCCACATCTCAAACAAAAAGATTTGGCGGACAAATTAGGTATCACCATACAGGCTGTTTCAGAAAACATCAAAACCTTGATTGAGTTAGAATACATCACTTCAAAGGATGGTAGATCACCATACAAAATAACCCAAAAAGGTATTGATAAAGTAAAAAGAGATGCACTTAGCTTAAGGAAATATTCTGATTCTGTTTTAGAAACAATGAATCATTATAAAACCATTTGGCCAGCAGTTGCTGCTGAAGACCTTAAGAAAGATCAAGTTGTTGGTCTTTATATGAACGACGGTGTTTTATATGCCCACAAAGGCGATGAAAATGCAAATGGTATTGTTTTGGAAGATGCTGAAGAAGGTTCAGATGTTGCATTAACCAATCTAACCGGATTAATCGACATGACAGTTGGGGAAGCAACCATCATTAACCTGCCGACAATCAAAGAGGGCGGATCTAAAACCACTGACCTGAACTTGATTAAAGACGTCTATGAAAACGGTACTAAAAGCGGTTCAAAAATCGATAGAATTGCAATAGCAGGTACAATTTCAAGAGTTATTGCAAAAAAACTTGGTTTGATAGTAGACATTGAATTTGCTGCTCCACAGGCAACTGCAAATGCAGCTCGTAAAGGTTTGAATGTCCTTGCATTATGCGTTGGAGACATGACCAAATCATTTGTACGCGAGCTTGAAGCGGAAAAAATCAAATACAACATTATCGATGGAAGAAAATAACTATTTTTCTCTCATCATTTTTAATAGTGCGGCTGCAATTTCTACAGAATCCATTTTAGATGATGTTACAACATTAACATAACTATCCAAATTGTCATTTTCAATCAAAACCTTAACATCATCCATTATTTTCTTATTTTTTTTATGCTCGATTTCGAAAAGCGTCGGAACTTTTTTTGACTTTACATTCAGATTATATTTTTTTCTGATTTTAACCAAATCATGTGCCTCATAAGGTGCGACGATATTGAATGCAAATCCTGATTCACCTGCCCGGGCAGTACGGCCGATTCTATGAATGTAATCTTCGGGATTCTGGGGAATGTCATAGTTGACAACAACGTCAATTTCACTTACGTCAATTCCCCTGGCGGCGATGTCGCTTGCAACCAAAATGGAAATGTTTCCGTTTCTGAACTTGTTCATTACCTTGTCCCTGACCTTTTGGGTCATGTCACCATGAATGCTGTCGACCTTATAGCCGTTTCTCTTTAGATTGCGGTATACAAAGTCAACACGGCGACGGGTATTGCAGAATATGAGCCATAAATTAAAGTCATAGAATTCTATCAGTTTGCATAAGTCATCAATCTTATCTCTGTCATCGCTTTTGAATGAAAACTGTTTGATTTTAGGAATCGTTTTTCTTGAATCTGAAATCTTAATAAATTTAGGATTATTCTGATATAATTTAGTGATTTTTTTAATTTCATCAGGCATTGTTGCTGAAAAAAGCAAGGTCTGTCTCTGTTTCGGAGTGTGCCTTAAAATCAATTCGATGTCATCTCGAAATCCCATGTCAAGCATTTCATC
>CACYVR010000217.1 GCA_902777885.1 uncultured Methanobrevibacter sp. | reverse complement strand
AGTACCACAGTAGCCAATATTGCCGCCGCATACAGCAGGGCAGGAAAGAAGGTCATGGTTATTGGATGCGATCCAAAGGCAGACACTACAAGGACTCTCTGCGGCAGGAGGATATCAACTATCATCGACACTTTAAAAGACAATAAGAAGCCTGAGCTAGGAGACCTTGTATATGAAGGCTTCAACGGCATCAAATGTGTGGAAAGCGGAGGACCGGAGCCTGGTGTAGGATGTGCAGGCCGTGGAGTCATCGTTGCCATGAAACGTTTGGAACAGCTTCATGCATTTGACGAGCAGTTTGATGTCATACTTTATGATGTGCTTGGAGATGTTGTCTGCGGAGGCTTTTCAGTTCCATTAAGAGAGGATTATGCAGATGAGGTATTCATTGTATCTTCAGGAGAGTACATGTCTTTGTATGCTGCAAATAATATCACAAAGGGAATAAACAAGCTCAAGGGCAACCTTGGAGGAATAATCTGCAATCGCCGTGGAACAGATAATGAAATAGAGATTGTGGAGTCATTTGCTGAAAAAATCGGAACCAAGGTCATAGGAATAATAGAGCGAAGCAATTTGATTCAAAGAAGCGAATTGGATGCAAAAACAGTGGTGGAGTATGCTTCGGATTCTGTTGAGGCTGAAGCTTATTATGGGCTGGCTGATGACATATTTGAAAATGAGAATTATTCCATACCAGAGCCAATGGACAATGATGAATTTGAAGACTTTTTCAAGTCTTTTCTGGATTGATTTTACTCTTGATCTAATCTAATTTTTTTAATTTTATCTTTTTCTAATTTTTTTAATTTTGTTCTGGACTTTATTACTTTTTTTACTTATAATCATCTATTTCATTACTTTTTTATAAAAAATTTTTAATAACGCTTTTTTTTTAAATTGCTAAAATAGTGTTTATTTTGTTTAAACTATAATTTTTAGGTTATCCAAATTTTAGTTAATTTTATATACTGCTTTGAATAAAATTTAACTTACTCGTTAATCTTTTTAATTATTAATCTTTTTAATTATTAATCTTTTAAATTATTAATCTTTTAAATTATTAATTTTTTTAAAAATTAACAGGGTAACGGTTATAATCATATTCTTTCAGGAATAGAAAGGAGAATATTAAAATTATTTTTAGTGTTCTTCCTATATCCTAAATAAAAAATAGGAATTTAATGATTATAAGTAAAATTTTCATTTTGTTTTTAGTTTAATAATTATTTATTAAACACATGAATTATTTTATTTTTTCATTGATATTGTCCTGATTTTTTTATTAAAGAGATATTTAATAAAAATTCAAAGGTGATATTATTCTTAAAAATAAAATTAACAAAGTATTAATATTGCTTGTATTCATTGTATTCATTGTATCCATTGGATCTGTTTGCGCAGCAGACAGCTCTGATTTCAGTGATGCAATCTCAGCAAATATTGATACAGAAAATTCATGTGCTATTGATAATGTTGATGTCTTAGATGAAAATAACTTAGGTCTTTGTGAAAGCCAAGCTATTGCAGAAGCAAGCGATGATGAACAAGCTTCATCAGATGCTATTGGCAGTGATGATTATTCCGATAAACTATCTGATGGGGACAGCGGAACATTCACTGATTTAAAAAATCTTATAAGCTCTACAAGTGAAAATGTAATTGAATTGGACAAGGACTACATATTTTCCGAAGGGGACAGTTTTCTTTCTATAGGCAAGACATTGACTATTAATGGTAACGGACATACAATAAATGGAAATAATCAATCATATATGCAGATCTCCGCTAAAAATTTCATACTGAACGATTTGAATATCGTTAATTGTACTCATAATTATGGCGGAGCTCTTGTATGGTCTGGATCTAACGGTGTAATGAATAATTGTACTGTTTCAGATAGTAGTGCTACATATGCTGGCGCAGTACGCTGGTCTGGCAGCAATGGATTAATTGCAAATTGTACATTCAATGGTAATGTGGCTGATAAAGAGGGAATCGCTTCTATGGGAGGAGCTATTCAAACACTTTCAGGTTCAAACATTACAATTTTCAATTGCACATTCAATGACAATTATGCTAATCAGTTCGGCGGCGCTATTCTTGTTGCAGCTAAAAAAACCACTATTGCCAACTGTACTTTTAATAATAATAAGGTAGGTGACGGTGAAGGTGGTGCCATAGCCATCAATCAAGTGGATTGTATATTTGAAAACAACACTTTCAATAAGAACTCCGCTACTAGAGGTGGGGCTATAGCAATATATAAAGACAATGTTGTTATATAAAGGACAGCACTTTCAAGGAAAACTTTGCCGAAGCGGCTGGTGCAATCCTTATTGATGCAAGCAATGCTCTTATAGATAATGATGTCTTTATTGACAATGCAGCAACCCGTTACAATGGTGGAGCCATAAGCGCTATCAGCGGTATCAATCAAGGAGGACGGAAATATACTGCAAACAATGTTACAGTTAATAATTCCAAATTTGATGGAAATACTGCGGCATCAACATTTACTAATAACAAGGCAAACGGCTCTTTTGGAGGTGCGCTTTATACAGTAAATGGTAAGATTTCAGATTCCACTTTCTCAGGCAACACAGCCAATGTCGAGGGAAATGATGTTTATGCATTAAACACTCTTGCTTTAGAGGGTACAGAGATTCCTGATGAAAATAAGGAAGTCAAGTCTTTAGGCAATCTGCTGGAATTTGACCCTTATTATTATTCAAATGGACAAATAGCATATATTGAAACTGAAGATGGCTATACTGGTCTTTGTATTGAAAAAGGCTTCCTTGAATCCCGTCTTGGTGTGGAAAATAATGACATGTCTATTGTAAGAAACAGCATTTCAGGAGAGGATGTCAGTGATTATCTTAAAATACTCGTCTTCAAATATTATCCTGAAAATGCGGCTTATAAGTTAGGCAGTTTTGTATGGAAATTTACTGACGAGGACTTCAGGTCTTCCACCAGCACAACTGTTAAAGCAGTAGTGGATTTATATGATGCCGGATTCAGAGTTAAAGACAATGGAACATGCAGACAGCTTGAGAATGGTACTTTCATATACTATGAATTCTCAACCATGGTGACTCCATCTGCAGTTCAGAATTTCATATTGTTCAAGGTGACTTATAAGGATTATAATGAATCTGTAAGCAAGGAATGTCTCAACAAGACTCCTTATGTCGGCGATATTGTGGAATTCCGCGTGAATGTAACAAATACTGGTGAAACCATTATCAACAATGCATTCATCAGCGATAAAAACTACAGCGACAATCTCGAATACCATGACTGGAAAGCAGATGTGGGCAATTGGAAATATGACGACGATAGCAATACATGGGTATTATTGGATCCATTGGAACAAGATCAAACAGCATCCATTATTTTGTTCTTTAAAGTTTTGAATAATGGAACTTTGGAGAATAATGTTTCAGCAGGTGTTGATGGAATTGTTCTTGCCAACAATACCACTAATCTGACTGCTTATGCACCTAATTTGACTGTGGAGAAAATCAGCAATAATAAAACAGTCAAGGTTGGTGAAAAAATCAGTTTTACCATATTGTTAACTAACACTGGTGACTGCAATCTCACTGGAGTTTATGTTAAGGATAATTCGTATTCTGATGGCTTGAAATATGATAGTTTCATAGATGAGTCCGGTAAATGGACCTTTGATGGTGTTGACACATGGACTTACAATGGAGAACTTGCTCCTGGAGAGACCGCAAGTTTTGATATCGTATTTGAAGCATTGACTGCCGGTGTGAAAGTCAATACAGCTATTGCAGGATCTGATATTACAAATGAGACCAACAGCACTAATCAAACTGAAGTAAATGAGACTCCTGAGGATGAAACTCCTGAAAAGGATACTCCAAAGAAGATAGCAAATATTTCAAAAAATGTAGGAGTAGCAAATGCTACAGGTAATCCTCTATTTGCATTGGTGGCTGTTTTAGTTATATTATTTGGCATGCCGTTAAGACGTAGAAAATAGATTATGATTGATGTTATGTGCTTTTCACATAACAATTTCTTTTTATTTTTGCTTTTTTTTATTTTACTTTATGCTTTTTTTTAAATAGCTTAAGTTGTGATAATCCTTATCGATTTTTTCATAAGCATTTCTAGTGCTTGCTAAAGCATCTCTTTTTCTTTTAAAATAAATCAAATGTGAACTGCAGCTACAGTCTGAGCATCCAAAGCCTGGAATTTCCTCTCCGTCTTTTGATATGGATTCTGCAAGGTCGCATTCGATTCTTTCCTCTGAAATATTGAATAAAATGTCTCGGATATGGCAATCGGGGCTTTTCAAGAGGTAATCGATATGCCAGTGCATCTTCTTCTCATCTGATAAGTGCCTGTTTAGGCGGGGAACTAATGAATTCATTGCTGAACCTATGTAAACGTAGTATCCTTTCCTATATTTATGCATGTTATGTAGATG
>CACYVR010000216.1 GCA_902777885.1 uncultured Methanobrevibacter sp. | reverse complement strand
TCCACAACCAATAGAAATTTCAAAGGTAGAATGGGAGATCCTAAATCTTCAGTTTATCTTTCAAATTCAAAAGTCGTGGCTGCTTCAGCAATTGAAGGAGTTATAACAAATCCAAAAGATTTGATGTGAATAAAATGCCAATGAATAAAAATGAAGCCAATAAAAGGCTTATTGAAAAAATAAATTCTGTTGAAGATTCCTATCCAAAAAACTTTTCAAACACGCAAAAGATACTTTTAACGACAGACGGATCAATTACAGCAATTTTAGATGTGTTATATGGTAAAATTACTTTGTCAACACTTGAACAGCATTTTGAAGATGCAACAGAGGAAAGTGCGAAATTAGTTAATTGTGAAGTGGGAGATCAGGTTAATTTCAGAGAAGTTATAATGCATAAGGATGATGAGAATCTGATTTATGCCATCTCATACATTCCATTGAAAAGATTGAGTGATGAAATCTGCTGTGATTTGGTTAGGGCAGATATACCCATTGGAAGAATCCTAAAAAATTACAATATAGAATCCAGAAGAGAAATCAATACACTGCAGGAATTATTCAATACAACAGAGGATATGTTAGCAAGGGATTATGCAATCATACATAAAAATGAAATATTAATGTGGATTAAAGAAGTATTTCCGGTTTCTTATTTTACCAAAATTTAACATGGTGATTTTATGAATTTTAAAGGAAAAACAATAAATGAACCGACATATGATATGATAAAAATCGTTGAAAAGGAAAATGATGTTGAAATTTCAGCAATACAAAAAATTCTATTATCCTTAAGAGGACCAATAACTACCCCTTTAGATGCATTATATGGTAGATTAAAGCTATTTGTACTTAAACAGGAAATTGAAAAAGCAGATGAATCTGTAGCAGATTTGCTTGATATAAATGAAGGCGATGATGTACTTGTTCGTGAAGTAATTGTACATAAAAATGGCCGTCCGTTAGTTTATGCATTTTCATATATTCCAAAAGAGAGATGTAACGATAAAATTCTTAAATTATTGCTTGATGAAGAAATCACCACAGGTTTAATCTTATCAGAAAATAACATAGAAACCCAAAGAATTATAAATAACATTTCAATAGAAAAACCAACCCCAATACTTCAGGAACTATTCAACACGTCAGAAGACATGCTGACAAGAGAATACTCAATAATCCAACATGGAACAATAAGATTATTTACAAAAGAATCTTATCCATTAAGTTATTTTAGAGAAATATAGGTGTTAACATGGGAGTGAAATTAAAAGATATAATAGAACCTGAAAAAATAAATTTTAAAGATTTGGAAGGCAGAGCAGTGTCAATTGATGCATTCAATACACTTTACCAATTCCTATCAACAATAAGGCAAAGGGACGGACAGCCGTTATGTGATGAAAACGGAAACATCACATCCCATTTAAGCGGAATATTATACAGAAACTCCTCAATGGTGGAAAAAGGAATAAAACCAGTTTATGTCTTTGATGGAAAAGCCCCCGAACTTAAAAGTGACACCCAAGCAAAAAGGCGCGAAGTAAGAGACGAAGCGGAAAAAATATATAAAGAAGCCTTAAAAAGTGGAGACACTGAAAAAGCACGTAAATATGCAATGAGATCTTCTAAATTATCTCCAGAAATCATTGAATCATCTAAAAAATTATTAACATTAATGGGAATACCATATGTTGAAGCAAAAGGTGAAGGAGAAGCGCAGGCAGCATACCTAGTTGAAAAAGGAGATGCATATGCAGTTGCCTCACAAGATTACGACTGTCTACTATTTGGAGCAAAAAGAGTTGTGAGAAACCTTGCCGTGAATTCCAACTTAGGAAATCTGGAATACTATGAATTAAGACACGTTCTGCATGAATTAAATATCACACGTGAAGAGTTAATAGATATGGGAATATTAATTGGAACCGATTTTTGTGATGGGCTTAAAGGCATCGGCGCTAAAACTGCATTGAAATTAGCCAAAAAAGGACAATTACAGGAAAAATTAGATGAACTTCAAAAAGAAAGTGCACATGATTTAAATGAAGTCAGAGATATTTTCCTAAACCACAATGTTAATACAGACTATAAAATAAAATGGAATAAACCAGATAAAGAAGGACTTGTTGAATTTCTATGTTATGAACATGGATTTTCAGAAAACCGTGTAATTAAAGCATCAGACAAGCTTAAAAATCTAAGTTCATCTCAAGGCAGCCTTGATGCATGGTTTTAATACGGAGGAAAATCCTCCCCAAATACTTTTTTTGCATAATCCATAGCCAATTTAACCTGATATTCATATTTTTTCAATATTGCATTTTCAAAATCCTTTCTAGATTCAGATTTGGTTATTAACCTAAGCAAATCCATGTATCTGTCAACAGCCAATTTTTTATCAAAAGCGAATTCTTCAATTACTTCAGGAGTTAATTTTTCACAGCATGGAAATTCTAAAGTTTTACAGACAGTATCTGTTGAAAAATAAGTCATTCTAATTAACGGAGAAACAGATGAAACTAAAACATGATTTCCAGCAGGAATTAATGGTGGAACACCAGTCTTTTTGTATCGTTCCATTGATGTTAATTTATTATAATTCTTTAAGTTAAAACAATGCAACTCAGTGTAAAAATCCGGTTCAAAGTATTTAATTAACTTTAAAATTTTCTGACCCAAATCAGATTCATAATATTCTTTTTTAAGTGTGGATATATACTCCGTGTGATCAAAATTGTAAAAATAAAATTGTCCACAGGACAAATCTTCCTGCTTAATTAATTTAATAAATTTAATAGAGGTTTTTCCTTCATTGCCATGAACTCCACCCAAAAATAATTTGGTAGGACCTCTACCATTGTCGATATATTTAAAATAAGACATGAAAAATAAAAATAGAAGGAATTATGTTCCTTCTTGCCAGTT
>CACYVR010000215.1 GCA_902777885.1 uncultured Methanobrevibacter sp. | reverse complement strand
ATAAAATTTGAAGCTAGATAAAAATGAAATTAGAGAGCTTTTTTAAGCTCATCTATTGCAATTCTAGCTTTTTTATAAATTTCCTCTTCGTCCAATGTAGTTAACTTTTTATTTTCCATTAATATTTGGCCGTTACAAATAGTAGTATCCACATTGGATCCGTTTGCAGAATAAATAACATTGGAACTTAATTTGGAACTGTCCGGAGTCATGTTTGCACTATTGGTATCAATTAAAATTAAATCTGCTTTTTTACCGACTTCAACACTTCCAATCTCATCATCCAGACCCAATGCCCTTGCACCGTTAATGGTTCCCATAGCTATTGCATCATCAGAGGTTAAAACCTTAGGGTCAAGTGTTGAAACCTTTTGAAGTAAACTTGCGATTTTTAACTCCTCAATAATATCCAAATTATTATTTGATGATGCTCCATCAGTTCCAATAGCTACACAAATATCATTTTCAAGCAATTTAGAAACAGGAGCTATTCCGGATGCCAATTTCATGTTACTGCATGGGTTATGAGATACCTTAACATCATTTTTCTTAATTATTTCAATCTCTTTATCACTTAACCATACACTGTGGGCACATATAACATCAGGACCTAAAAATCCGATTGAATCCAGGTATTCAAATGGTCTTAAACCTTTTTCGGCACTGACATCATCAATTTCCTTTTGAGTTTCGCTTACATGAATGTGAATTTTAATATTATTTTCATCGGCAAGTTTTCTAACTTCCCTTAATAATTCTTCAGAAGCAGTATAAGGTGAATGAGGTCCGAAAAATACTTTAATTCTTCCGTCTGCAGTATCATGGCAATTTTTGAATAGGTTCATGTTTTGTTCAATTTCAGCTATTCTTTTTTCCTCGATACCGAAATCTATCATTCCATAAGACAATACTGCCCTTATTCCAGATTCCTCTACAGCTTTTGCAACATCTTCCATGTAGAAGTACATATCGGAAAATGTAGTAGTTCCTGACTTAATTAGTTCAACAGCTCCTAAAAGAGCACCTATATAACAATAATTACCGTTAAGATTTGCTTCCATAGGCCATATGTTGTCATTTAACCATTCATCAAGACTTAAATCATCTGCCAAACCTCTGAATAATGTCATTGATAAATGGGTATGAGTATTTACAAAACCCGGAAGTAGAATTTTATTATCTGCATCGATGACTTTATCCACATTGTTTTCATCAATATTCTCATCAATATCTTGAATCAAATCATTTTTAATCAATACATCCTTTTTTCCACTAATAGGATTTTCAGGATTTAAAATTAATGCGTTTTTAATCAATATTGTATTATCTGCCATAAATAACACCTTAAAAAAATAAAAAAAGTATGACTTATAAAATTTATAAGTCTAATTCGTTTACTGCAAATTTAATATCTTCAGCTTTAATAGTTTTACGTTTTGCTAATCTTGCAGCTTCGTTAGCTTTAATAGAAATATTACGTGCGATTTCTTCTAATGCTTCTGCTAATTCAGCTTTTGCATCTTCACTTACTCTTTCAGCACCAGTATCTTTCATGATTCTAGCAATAGGAGCTTTTGGTATTTCTGCCATATTTTCACCTCACTAAAATTCAATCAATAACTTACAATTGTAATTAGATAATTACCATAAGTCTATTATGATTATATAACCTTTTATATTTAAATATTTTGGAAAATTAAGGAATACCTAAATATTATTAAAAAAAGTATTTAAAGATTTATTAAAAAAATAATATATAAAAGAAAAATTGGTGTTGAGATGAAATTAAAAATAGCCGTTCCATCCAAGGGAAGAATAAGTAATCCATCAATAGATATTTTAGAAAAAGCAGGATTAGGTTTAAAAGATAATAATAATCGTCAGCTGATTTCAAAAACTCATAATAAAAATATTGATATTATGTTTGCAAGAGCATCAGATATTCCGGAATTTGTATCTGATGGAATTGTTGATATGGGAATAAGCGGTGTTGACTTAATAAAAGAAAGCGAAAGTGACGTTGTTGAATTGCTTGACTTGAATTTTGGCCAGACAAAGCTTGTTTTAGCTTCTCCGGAAGAATCTGAAATTAATTCAGTTGAAGATTTAACCTCAGACATGACAATAGCTACTGAATTTCCGACATTGACAAAAAAATATTTAAAAAGTCATGGTTTAAATTCAAAAATCGTTAAATTAAGCGGTTCTACTGAAATCGCTCCATTTATTGGAGTTGCAGATTTGATTACTGATTTGAAAAATTATCGATACGATATTGGAAAGTACAATTGTATTGATAACAAATGATGAGGCATTGGAAAATAAAAAAGAAATGGTTGAAGCTGTAAAAAGAAGTATAAAAGGAGTAATAGATGCTTTCGGTAAAAAACTCATAATGATGAATGTAAAAAGCAGTGACCTGGATGAAGTAAGAAAATTAATGCCGTCTATGGAAGGACCTACAGTTTCTGAAGTTTTATCAAGTGAAAAAACCGTTGCAATTCAGGCTGTTGTTGACGAAGATCAGGTATTTGAACTTGTAAACGATTTGAGAAATGCCGGTGCCAAAGATATTCTTGTTGTGCCTATCGAAAGAATAATATGAAAATCGCAGTAATATATTCCACATTAATTGATGATACAAAAACATCAGCAAAACTTTTAAAAGATTTGATTGATGCTGAAGTAGTGCTTATTTCGATAAAAAATGCTAAAGATGTCTGTCTTTTAAAATATAATTTCATCATATTGGGGGCATCAACTTTCAATAATAAAGTTCAAAATTCATTTAAAGTTTACACTTCAAGAAACATAAAAACGCTGCTTGAACTTCCACATGCATTATATGTAAATAGTGATGAAAATTTGGACATGAAAGTTAATTTGAATAAAGTATTTACAATGGAAATGATAGAATCTTCAATAGATAAAATAGAAGAATTTGCAAAAATAATTAATGAGTTAATAGAAAAAAGGGTTGATTAAAATTTTTGAACTGAAAAACATAATATCCATAAAAGATTTTGAAAGATCAGATATTGAATATATTCTAAACGAAGCGGAAAAATTAGAAGATATTGCTCAATCTAAAGAAATTTCAGAAGAATTGAAAGGTAAACTTCTGGGTTTAATGTTTTTTGAACCGTCAACAAGAACAAAAATGTCATTTGAAACTGCAATGAAACGTTTAAGCGGTGCATGTATTGGTTTTGAAAACACAGGTTCTTCAAGCGTGTCAAAAGGAGAAAGCATAGCTGATACTGCAAAAATGTTTGAAGGATATTGTGACGCATTGGTAATAAGACATGAACTGGAAGGAGTGTCAAAATTCATATCCGATATAGTTGATGTTCCAGTCATTAATGCCGGTGACGGTGCAGGTCAGCATCCTACCCAAACATTGCTCGATTTATATACAATCAAAAAAGAATTTGGCTCAATCGACAATATAAAAATAGCGTTGATTGGTGATTTAAAATATGGTCGTACAGTTCACTCCCTTGCAAATTCATTGACACTATTTGATAATGTGGAACTTTATTTTGTTTCACCGGATAAGCTGAAAATGCCTCGCGAAATCCTTCACGATTTGGACAAGGCCGGAATGAAATATACTCAAGTATCCAACATTCAGGAAATTATAGATAAAGTAGATGTATTATATGTTACAAGAATCCAGAAAGAACGCTTTGCAGATATTGATGATTATCTAGAAATAAAAGGAGCATATATCATCAATAAAAAAATGCTGGAAGGTAAGGATTTGATTGTTATGCATCCTTTACCTAGAATTGATGAGATAGATGGTGATGTGGATGATACCAAGTACAACAAGTATTTCACCCAGGCAGCCAATGCCGTTCCTGTAAGAATGGCTATTTTAAAAACATTAATTAAAAACAACCCTAAATATTAGACATATACAGACTTGATTCAAGCAGGTCTTCATCACATTGAAGTTTAATTATATTGGTTCTGCCTTTTCCACGGCCACGGGAAATGGTATTGGTTGAAATAATTCCCAGCATTTCAAGTTCATTGATGAAATCAAATATTCTTCTATAAGTAACAGCATCCTTTTTAGATACCTCGGTGTAAGCTTCGTATAGTTTACCTGAAGTGATTTCCTCTTTTTCATTGGTTAAATTTAGGATAGCTTCCAAAACCCTTTGCTGTTGGGTTGGAAGTGTTTTTACAACGTCAATAAATTTATCATGTTCTATCCTATCCTTAGCCATTCTGACGTGTTCGCTTTTAATTGATTGTGATCCTTCCTCTTCAGCAATGAATCCTGAGGTTTTAAGCAAATCCAAAGCAAACCTAGCATCTCCTTCCTCTTTTGCAGCCATTGCTGAGCATAATGGAATTACATCACTTTCAACAACACCATCATTAAATGCCAAATTAGCCCTTTCATTTAAAATATCGGTTAACTGGCTTGCACCATAAGGAGGAAAGACAATTTCCTTATCATTTAAACTGCTGGTTACTCTTGATTTGATTAACGCTTTAAAATCCAAAAAGTTACTTATTGATAATATTGAAACATTGTCTGTTCTTGTTAGAGTGTATAATATTCCATCCCCATCCTTATTAAGCAGTATATCAATTTCGTCTAAAATAACGATTAAAATAAGTTTTTTTCCAAAGGCATTGGTTCTGAATATATCCCTGAATGTATTGACAACTTCCGCTTTTGTCCATCCCCTGTGGGGAACGTCACGACCAAGCTTTTGACACAATTGAGCCAAAACCTGATATTCAGTCGTATAATCTGTACATCTGATATATTCAATCTTGATAAAAACATCCTGGTCTGCTGAAAATTCCAATAGCTGTGAACGTGCAAATTTTGCTGCCGCAGTTTTACCGGTACCTGTTTTACCATAAATAGTAATATTGGATGGAGTCACATCATTTAAAGCATCTACCCAATATCTAGCTATTTGTGTTACTTGTTCTTCTCTGTGCAATAATCTTTCAGGTAAAAACCTATGATCCAAAGGTGTTTTATCCTTAAATATTACATTTTCCTCCATTTCCTCACCCATAATTATTATAAAAAATAGAAAAATAACATAAGTACAATTTCCAGTGTTAATATATAATAAAGCTATTTAATAAACTTTTTCATGAAAAAATTGACAGATTGTTATTAAGTTGTCTATATTGTCAAAAATTAAATACATCATATTAATTTTATAAAAAATTAAAGAGCGGATAAGCTTTATTTCATTTAAAAAAATTGATAATAAACTTTTATTTTTAATATAAACTATAATAATTAATTTAAAGATTTTAGAAAAATAGAGTACCATTTCAATTAAAAGAGTAATATTTCAAATGTAAAATCTAGTGATAACAACAACATTCATTTGTCAAATTGGCATATTGAGAAAAATCTTAATGCAATTGTCATGATTTGTCATAGAGAGTGAGAGGACCATTTCAAGTGTAAAGAAATTTTGAAGCAAAACAAAATCATGACATATATTTCAAGTGTAAAGAAAAAAATAAAATTTTT
>CACYVR010000214.1 GCA_902777885.1 uncultured Methanobrevibacter sp. | reverse complement strand
GCAAATACTTTTTGAATTCCTGTATGAGGTATATAATCTCCATATCCTACAGTAGCCATTGTAATGACAGAATAATAGATGGAATCAACTAAATTCAATTCCATTATGAAGTGTGATCCGATTATTCCGTATAGAAACAGTAATATTATTAGAATTATTCCGCTTGCGGAGATTCTTGTCGATAATCTCATTAATAATTTAAATGTAATTTTTCTCATAAATCTATTCCTTGAATTACTATATGTATATTTATACTTTAATTTATTATATTTATTTCATGGTGAAATTATGGACCCAATAGATATGATGGTTACTGATGCAAATTGTGAATATTTAGGATTGTCAAGGTTGTGCCTGATGGAATCTGCTGGAAAGTCATTAGGTGAAGAAGTTGCTAAAATTGCCGTTTTTACATTCTCAAAACCCGTCAGGGTATTGATGTTTACGGGTTCTGGAGGAAATGGTGGGGATGCATTTGTTGCAGCCCGTTATCTGTTGAACAGAGGTTATGATGTGGATATTTTCATGCTGAAAGATAATATTCACTCAAGGGAAGCTAAAATCAATTTGGAAATATTGGAAAATATGAAACCGAGATTGTCCAGATTAACAATTCATAATTTAAAGACTCTTGAAGATATCAGTAACTGTAATCCTGGGGATGATGAATCCATAATCGTTGACGGTCTTTTGGGAACAGGCATTAAAGGAAAGCTTCAGGAAAAAATAAGAAAAGCTATTGAAGTAATCAATGAGTCTAATGGCATTAAAATAAGTATAGATGTTCCGTCAGGTATGGATCCGTTAACCGGAGGCATTGATGACGTTGCAGTAGTTCCAGACTATACAATCAGTTTTCATAAAATCAAGACTGGCGTAAGGGATGCTGATGAAGATCTTGTTGGCGGTTTGGTAACGGCAGATATTGGAATACCTTTGGAAGCAGAATATTTTGTTAGTTATGGGGACTTTTTAAGGCTGAAAAACAGGCCTTCCACATCACATAAGGGAAATAATGGTTCCATATTAATCGTCGGAGGAAGCAAGGACTATCATGGAGCACCGGCTATTTCGGGAATGGCAGCTTTCGGCACCGGCGTTGATTTGGTTTATGTGGCAACTCCTGAAAGTGCAGCAGTTCCAGTCAAATCCGTATCTGCCGATTTAATTGTCAAATCACTTGAAGGAGATTATTTGAATTTAAGTCATTTGGACGAGATTCTTGAATTGGTCGATAAGGTGGATGCGGTGTTGATAGGTCCTGGATCAAGCATCAATGATGAAACATCAAAATTATTCAATGTACTGGTCAATAAAATCAAAAAACCAATCGTTTTGGATGCCGATGCTTTAAAGCAGGTTGATTTGTCATTAATAAAAAACAGGGATAATATTGTACTGACTCCTCATTTGGCCGAGTTCAACAAATTTTTCAAGACTGACTTAAAGCTTGAGCTGGATACTTATGAGTTTGAAAAAGTCAATGACAACATCACTGAATTTCAAAGAGTTGCAAAATCCATTAAGGGCACAGTAATCGTTAAGGGCAAGAATGACCTGATACTGTCAGGTTCAAAATTCAGAATAAATCGTTCAGGCAATGCAGGAATGACTGTTGGTGGAACTGGCGATGCTCTTGCAGGCATTGTAACTGCACTGCTTTCCATTAAACTGAACGCATTTGATTCAGCTTGTTTGGGCGTATTTATCAATGGCATTGCAGGTGATGAAGCCTTCAAATCTAAAGGAAACGGATTTTCAGCTACAGATTTAGTTTCATATGTTCCAGTCGTGATTAAAAATGGATTATGTTAAAGGAATCTTTAAAAACAGACCAAACCGTTTCATTGCAGAAGTTGAAGTTAATGGAAATATCGAAATAGCTCATGTTCCAAATACAGGGCGCTGCAGGGAGCTTTTGGTAGAGGATGCTGTCGTTTGGCTTGAGCCTTCAGACAATCCAAAAAGAAAGACCAAGTTCAGCCTGCACTTTGTTGAAAACCGTGGCCACTTAGTATCAATATACTCGCAGGAAGCCAATAGTATTGTTTATGATGCAATCATTAATGGTCGGATAAATGAGCTTGCAGGCTATAATTATCATCAAAGAGAAAAGACAATTGACAATTCCCGAATAGATATATACTTGGCCAATGAAGACTAATTAAACTAAAAAAAGAGGGATTTAGAACAGTTGTATTCTTCTTAATTCAGCATCCATTAGGCCAATCATTCAGGCCAAACTGGGAAAACGATCCTGTTTTTTCAAAGACCCTTAATGAAGCTTATGAAAGCGGTGTTGAAATACTGGTCTATAAATGCGATAATCGACTTGATGGAATCGAATTGATTCCAAAAGCCATTGATTTTGACTTATCTGAGTTTTGATAAGGTTTCACCAATTGCATCATTAATTACTAATGTGGCCAGATTATCATATGGAGTTTCACTTTTATTGATTAAAACCAGATTTTTACCGTTAAAATAATTAATCAGTCCTGCTGCAGGATAAACGACAAGGGATGTTCCGCCTATTATCAGTGTTTCAGCATTTGAAATATAGTTTACGGCAAAGTTTAAAGTCGCATTGTTTAGGGGCTCTTCGTATAAGACAACATCTGGCTTTATT
>CACYVR010000213.1 GCA_902777885.1 uncultured Methanobrevibacter sp. | reverse complement strand
AAATAATGCAACAAAAGGCGGTGCAATAGCCATCAACAGAGAAATAAATAATGAAAGCGAAACATATCCACAGCATAACTCAACTGTAGCAAACTGTAATTTCACAGATAACCATGCAGAAGAAGGGGGAGCTATTTTTGCTTCACAAGTTATCTGTAAAAATTCAAATTTCAATAACAATACTGCCTTAAGGGGCGGAGCAATATATGCGATAGAAACCAGCAGAATAAACGGCACAATATTTACCAATAATATTGCCTCTGAAAACGGAGGGGCTATTTTTAATAAAGATCAGGCAACGATTGACAATTCCACATTTGAAAATAATTCCGCCAAAGAAGGAGGTGCAATAAAAGTCTCTTTAATTGAAGCACACAATTGTGTATTTAACAGCAATCATGCCGAAAATGGTGGAGCAATCTCCTTTTCTTTTAGTTCATGGATTACGAATTCAATATTCAAAAATTCCCATAACCTAACATATTCATTAATATATGGAGATGGGGAGAAGTCAGGAATCAGAATTGAAAATTGTTCATTTCTAAATTCAACTTCAAAATATGCTGCAGCAATATTTAATAAGAAAAATACAGTAATTATAAATTCCAATTTTACCAATCTCCATTCAACAAAAAGCGGAGGGGCAATACTACTTAAAGAAATGATGGTTGCACAAATTATTAACTGTAACTTTATAAATACAACTGCCATTAAAAATGGTGGGGCAATATTTATCGACAGCTTAGGCTCAAGCGGATCACCAGGCAGCACAATAATATCAAATACAACATTCATCAATTCATCAGGAAACTTTGGAGGAGCACTGCTTCAATTGGGAGGCACTTTGACAATAAACAGTACAAAATTTATTAATAATAATGCCGCTTTCGATGGAGGAGCAATATATACATCCAATGTCCGGGCAAACATTTATAATATTTCCGTCATATCAAACAAATTGCTTAATGAAGGCAATAACGGCGGAGGAATATATTTTGAAAAGGGTGATTTGGATATAAAGAGTTCAAACTTCTTTAATAATACAAAAAATGCAATTTATGCTTATGACAGCAATTTAGTAATTAATCAAAGCGAATTTAAAGACAATACAGAAGCAATTCACGGTGTTTTTCTTGATTGCAAAATTAATGAAATTAATTTAAACCAGGATACTTTAATTTTGAATGAAACGGATTATTTAAACTGCATAAATAAAAAAGCAATTAATCTGAATCCAATTAATAATAACATAACTGTAACAAACTTGCCTAAAAGATTTGATTCACGAGAATGGGGATGGGTAAGTTCTATTAAAAATCAAATTATTGATGGCAGCTGCTGGACTTTTGGAACACTTGCAGCTCTTGAATCCGCATTACTCAAATCAACAGGAATCGAATATGATTTTTCAGAAAATAATATGAAAAACAATATGTTACAATATTCAAAATACGGTATTATGACGGTAATTGAAAGCGGATATGTGATTTTTGCAACCCAAGGCCTCCTCAGTTGGTTAGAAGCGAATTTTGAAGAAAATGATACTTATGATGAACTGGGAAAAGTCTCACCAATATTTTTAACCGGTGAATGTATACACGTTCAGGATGCAATCTTTGTAGGACCTAGAAAAAACCTGACGGACAATGATGAAATTAAAAAAGCAATAATTCAATGCGGATCACTGGCAATAGAATATTATTCCACAACAGACGCTCCAGACTATAATAACAAAACACATGCACAATATCAAAATTCAAGTAATGAGAGGAGCCATGCCGTTTCTGTCGTCGGATGGGATGACAATTATCCTAAAGAAAACTTCCTAACAACTCCTCCTGGCGATGGCGCATGGATAATAAAGGACAATTTCGGTTATGAAAATGGAGATAATGGATTTATCTATTTATCCTATTATGACATAAGCTTTTTAAATTCATCTTATGCAATAGGATTCATCTTTGAAAATACCGACAATTATGTAAGAAACTATCAAAGGGATTTAAGCGGGGAAATAACCTTTTTAAGCGATGATAAAAAGAAAAATCTCGGCTATAAAACCACATATGAATCACAGGATAACGAAGCAATAAGCGGAGTTGGAACATACTTCAAATACGGCGGCGAAGAATATGTGCTTAATATTTACGTAAACAACGAATTAAAGCATACTCAAAACGGTACCGGACCATATTACGGTTTCCATACAATAAAACTTACAAATGAAATTCCAATAAAAAAAGGAGATAACTTTACTGTAGAAATGTATAAAAACTCCATCCCAACATTGGATCAGTCAAGACAGCATTATGTCAAAAATACGACATTCATAAATCTTGGAAATGAATGGAATGATTTAACATCAGAAAATAAAACCGTCTCTTTAAAAGTTTATACCAA
>CACYVR010000212.1 GCA_902777885.1 uncultured Methanobrevibacter sp. | reverse complement strand
AACTGTATTCAATCATCCTGAATTGGATGGGGATATGGGAAGAGCATTGGATGAAAAATTTTCAATGACAATGCGTAAAATGTGGGTTCAATTCGCCAAGACAGGCAATCCCTCAATAAGTGCAGATATTTCTCCTGACGGCAAGGCAAAGGACTGGCCGCTTTATGATTTGAAAAACAAGAAGGTGATGGTATTTGATGAGTTTGACATCCATCCGGAAAAGGAATCTAAGAGAAAGATTGTTGATTGGGATAGGACTTATTTCCTGACCAGGTATTATTGGCTTTAAAATTAATGCTGTGAATATCCAGAATGAATTGTATTTCAAAAAAATCTTCTCCTATTATTATATCATAATTTTGTTCAGGATATTATTAAAAATTTATCAATTATATTTTTCATCAGTACTATTTTATATAAATTATATTTGAATTACTTTAGTAGCTTGGTTGTGTGTTAATAGAAAAATTGTAAGTTAAATAATATTCAAATAAAATTAGAAAATGGTAATGTTTATTTTTTCAACGTTTCGCTAACGCTTTTTACAAAATCTTTTTTCTTTTCATTGTGGATTCCATGCCCGCAGTTGAAATACTCCACTTTAATATTTTTGATTAGCTCTGTTACCTGGTTTAAGTCTTCATCGGTCAGGGCACCCATAATAATGCCGTCATCTCCAATTTTAGTATTCGCCTTCATGAATAATGTTTGGCAGTCTATTCCTGAAAGCAGCTTTTTGTAGTCGATGTTGCAGTTGAATGCGTCGTTGTAGAAGTTCTCTCCGAAGTAAGGATCATACTGCTCCATTCCATTGTATGCCTCCAGGAACTTTTTGGGCCAGAATCTGATTTTCAGTGCTTTATCGGGATGTTTTTCTCTGTATTTCAGTGCAGATTTTCCGGATTTGCTCCTGATTTTTTCCCGTGAATTTTCAGGAAAGAAGTTCCACATGTACTGATTCATGAAGTAATAGTAGACAAAATCTTTCTCTTCATCCTGATTGATGAAGTTGTGACAGATTGTTGAAAGGTCATTGTAGTTGTAATATTTGAATCTTTTTTCCCCTGTGCTTGAAAATAGTGGAGGATCTTCCAGTATCAGATTATCGCAAAGATTTGATTTTGAAGCGATATAACAGGCAATGAGGCCTCCGGAAGAATGACCCAATATGGATATCTTTTCATCAGTTTTATGCTGTATAAATTCGATTAAATCATCGCCCTGGCTGATTATATTGTATTTTTCCTTGTTGTGTGAGCTTTTCCCATGCCCATAGCAATCAATTAGAATTAAATGGAATTTTTTGGACAATTCCTTGATTACATTGGAATAGCTGTTTGAATTTGTACCTTGAGCATGGATTATCAGCAGTAATGGATTACTGTTATTTGCTTCGTAATAGTTGATTATGCTGTTGTCATGTGTTTTGTATTTGTAATTTTCAAGTTTCATTTTTCCACCTTCATGTTGATGCTTTTTCATTTTTAGGCGTGAGTTCTCATTTATGGCATTATCATTTGATGAAATCTATGGATTCAGCATGATACTTCCAATATGATTCATTTGCAAACATGAATTTCATCGAAGACATGTCATAAAGACCTATGGGTAAAATAACTATATATAAGTTATTCCATTTCTATTTTTTAAATTCTTCTAAAAATTCTTTAAACAGATTTACAAACTCTGAATAGTCATAATTGTAAACAAATTCCTGTGCATCAAAAATATAGATTTCTAGATTTTCAATTTTCTCTTTAAGTGGATCTACATCAAATTCGGGAGAATAATAAATATCCTCAGATGCACTTACAATCAATGTTTTTGATTTAATATTGGATAATTTATCCTCTGTATCATAATTTATTATGGCATCGTTTCTAAATTTGAAATCATAGATATCTACAGCTGAGCTTTCCTCAACAAATGTGTCCATAAGTATATCAAGTTCTTCTCGAGTAAAATTTTGAAATGCTCTTTTGGAAAAATATTGGGTATAAATTAAGGAATTAATTGAAAACATAATTTTGGATAAATAATCACTATAAAGAGTATCTAAATATGCATCTGATGATTCAATTATATTGTTTATGGCTTTGGAAGTAATGTAGCGATAACCATTTGTTTTAAATGAGCTGTATCCAATAATTAGAAACTCCATTTCATCAGGATATTCACATGCCCAGGTATAAGCTTCATAACCTCCAAATCCCACACCCAAAATACCAAGGACTTTTGGATGGGGAACATGATTCTGGAAATCCTAAAGAGGTAATTGAAATATAAAAAAAGTCATAATCAGATAGAACACTATCCCTACCAATTAAATGATTTAATTCATCAAATGATGAACAATCACCATTTACTCTATAGCAAAATATGAAAGCATTAAAGTTCAATCATCTCAAAAAAGGGATCTTAAAACAAATTTGGAAAATATTAAAAAAAGCACTAAACGAGATAACTGATTTCAACAAAGAGTAAGAAATAATACAAAACTTAAAAAAAATAAAAGCAATCAAAAGATTGCTTAATCTGAAATAAATAATACTATACCTTCGATGATAAGACCAATACCTATAAGAATTACAGCATAAAGTGGGTTAGTAAGTGAGAATCCTCCAAGGACAAACGCTATAACACCTAAAATTATCATCACTATTGAGGTCATCTTTGATATGTTTTCTCCTGCAAATAAACCGGTGATACCTATTAAAACTAAGATAATACCAATTATATAGAATTGGAATCCTAAAAGGAATGATAATGCAGAGAGATTTAATATGAAAATTATACCAAATATTATGGCCACAAGTCCAATAATGATGTTTGGTGCTGAGAAATTAATAAGTATTGATGTAATACCTAGGAATAGTAAACTTAATCCAATTATAATGGATACTACTGCGGAACTGAAAACAGGACAAATTATAAAAATTAATCCTAAAATTATTGATAATAT
>CACYVR010000211.1 GCA_902777885.1 uncultured Methanobrevibacter sp. | reverse complement strand
TTCTTCATCATCCAAAAATATATTATTTAAAGTTTTAGTATCTGGAAAAGAATAATAATTATTAAAATTTCGACCCCACTTAGACTTCATATCGCTAATAGACTTTGTCCATCTTTTAATTGAATTATTGGCCGAGCAAATTGATGATATTATACATTCAAATGGGTCTTTAGCTTGAAACAGTCTTAAACCATTACAAAACTTAGACATATCTTTTAACTCATCAAATTCGCTCAAATATCGATAAAATTTATCCAAATCAAAGTCCAAATCATAGATTTCTTTGACTTTTTCAATAGCTTGATTTTCATCTATATTTCCAGTGTAATTAAAATCAATATATTGTCCATTTTGCTTGACATTAAAAACAGATGCCTCATCTTCAACGAAAACCAAATCACTGAAAGAGCCATTGATTTCTTTCCATGGAGGCTGTGACGTTTGACCGGAAATTTGGGTTAATTCCAAATCAATCGGAGCTTTGATTATCATAATCTAACAGCCACATTGTTTTCTTTTAAGTATTCTTTTACTTCACCAATGGAATATTGGTTGAAATGGAAAATACTTGCTGCAAGAGCTGCACTGAAATATCTTTAGGTTCTCCAACACCGCCACTGGCAATAACCGGAATATCAACTGCATCATTAATGGCTTTATTAAGTTCAATGTCATAACCTGCCTGGGTTCCATCGCCGTCCATACTGGTTAAAAGGATTTCACCCGCACCACGGTCCTGGCACTCACAAGCCCAGGCTATTGCATCCATACCAGTAAATTCACGTCCACCATAAATACTGCAATCAAACCAGCAATATCCTTTTTCAGTTTCAATGACTATTTTATCTTTAGCATCATCCGGATGTGGGACATATCTCCTTTTGGCATCAATTCCAATAACAACAGCCTGTGAACCAACAACCTTTGAAGCTTCAGTCAAAAGACTTGGATTTTTAATAGCTGCAGTGTTGGTTGAACATTTATCTGCTCCGGCTTTCAGCATTTTTATATAATCGTCAACTTTTCTTATTCCTCCACCGACACAAATCGGCATGAATACGTTTTCAGTTAATCTGTCAATTACATCGGCCATTGTAGCACGTCTTTCATGGGAAGCAGTAATATCCAAAACAACTACCTCATCTGCTCCCTCTTCATAATAACGAGTTGCCAGCTCTACAGGATTACCGGCATATTTTATTTCTTTAAATTCTACACCTTTAACAACACGGCCTTCTGGAACCTGTAAATCACAGTCTAAACAAGGAATAATTCTTTTCGTTAACATGATAATCAAATAAAAAAAAGTATTTATTGTTTTTAAAAACAATAATATTAAGCAGAATATCTTAAAACAAAACAAAATATTGCTAAAATGATAGTTAAAACAACAACATGCTCAGGAGCAAGTTTTGGTCCAACACTTTCTTCATCAAAGTACCTTACCAAACCAGCACCGGTTTGAGGCATACTAATCTTATTATCTTTTTTTGCCATAATATCTCCTTTAAATAATTTAATAAAAGTAATCGTTTATAATTATTTTTTTCATAGTATATAATATTATTGAAAATTCCAATGTTTAATGCAAAACTTAAATTTTTTCTTTTTTAAGGACTTTAATTTCACTGATTTTAGTATCAGGATACTGACCGTCTTCATCTTTTTCAACAGCTTTTACCATATCCCATATAGTTAATAAAGCCACACTAACACCCGTAATAGCTTCCATTTCAACACCAGTTTTACCTAATGTATTAACAGCACAAGTGCAAGTAATAACACTGGATTCAACATCAAAATCAATTTCAATACCTGTTAAATTTAAAGGATGGCACAACGGAATTATTGATGAAGTATTTTTTACAGCCTGAATTCCTGCAATTTGAGCAGTTGTTAAAACATTACCCTTTTTAATTTCCTCTGATTGAATCATTTTAATAGTAGTTTCATCTAAAAATATTTGACCAGAGGCTACTGCTCTTCTTTTTTGATCCGGTTTTGCACCAACTTCAACCATATGTACTCCGCTATCCGTTAAATGTGTAAATTCTTCACCCATATTATCCCCTATTTATCACTTACTTCAATAACATCCAATTGTTTACAAAATGCTTTAACGCCTAATTTATCTGCTACATTAGGCTGTGACCTTCCTTCATCACCTGAAATCAACTCTTTAATGTAAAGTCCACCTTCAGTTTTAATGGTCATCTCAAAATGAGTATCATCAATTACCTCGCAGGATAAATCCAGAACATGCTTTATACGTACTTTATCGGCACGCCTATGTGAAACCCTTATTGGAGTTTGCTGGTGGATTTCTCCCAATTCAGATAATCTATCCAGTTTATCCTTATCATAAGGCTGTTCACATTCAACCAATGCTTTATAAATCTTATATGCATCAGGAGATGATACTTTAATTTCGGCTTTCCTATTTCTATGTGTAAATTTCAAATTATGATATTGAGTTTTACCTTGATTGATTTCATTGATTTCTTTTTCAAGAGTTGCCAAATCAATTTTTCTTATTTTAGGCTCTTTTATTTCAAGGACAAAAGGCCTGCCTGAACCCAACATCAATACATCAATGTCTTCTCTGCCTGCCCCATGGAATTTAGCTTCATATCCATCAGTAGCTTTTAAAATATGCTCAGAAAGCAACTCCTCTACAGAACATGGATACTGTTTGCCTGTGAAATTGCATTCTTCACAGCCACGGCCCCTGCATTTGCGGCAAGGCCATTTTGTTTGGGGAATCCCCCGAATAAGCTTATTATATTTACCTTCAATGAAAATAGGATTAATTTGAATACGAACTTTTGGCTCTTTAATTAAGTTAACATTAACTATAATATCCTGCTTTTCAAAATTAACTTCTTTTTGCATTTCTTGTTCTAAACGTTTACCTATAATCCTATTGATTTCTTTTTTAATAGGTTCAACATCCAAGTTTAATTCCCGAATAAACTCTTCATCACGTTTTTTCATTTCCTTATCAATGCGTGAGCCGACAACAAATGAATCAAATTCCAC
>CACYVR010000210.1 GCA_902777885.1 uncultured Methanobrevibacter sp. | reverse complement strand
TAATGCAAAATATTCACTTACAACAAATAATGTTACTTTTAAAGATAATTATGCCCATGCCCCATATAACTTAGGCACTGGGGCTGCTGTTATGGCTATTGGTGCTTATACAAGTACAAACGATAAATTTATCAACAATAATGCTAATAAGGGCAATGCAATTGCCTCCCAATTTGGTGAATTAGAAATAAATAACGGGACTTTTATAAGTGATACTGGCATAAATTGGGCTTTAATCCATGCAGTGTACTCTACAGTACATATTGAAAATATTACTTTTGCAAATATCGCTTCCAATTATTCCACTGCAATCTACATGCAAGACAGCAGAGGAAAAATTAAAAAATGTGATTTTATCAATTTAACTGCAAATATGACTGCAGGAGCAATAGGAATTAAATCCGTCCCAGAAGAGATTACAATAGAGGACTGTAACTTTATTGGCACATACTCCGAAAAAAATGGTGGAGCAATTTATGCTGATGTCGGTGGTGAAAATGGGGTAAACGGAAATATTACGCTCACCAATATTCGCTTTATCAATTGTTCATCTCAATTCGGTGGAGCTTACCTCCAACTGGGCGGAAATCTGACTATAGATAACGCAAGCTTTATTTCAAATTATGCGATTTTTGATGGAGGGGCTCTCTACACTTCAAATGTAGATGCAGATATCCAAAATTCAAGTTTTATTTCAAATATTGGACTCGAAGACGATTTTTCATATGGCGGAGCAGCTTACTTTGATAAAAGTAATGTTAACCTGGATTCCTGTATCTTTGAAAAAAACAAAGCAGGTGAAGCATCATCAGTTTATGCATATGAAAGTGAATTATATTTAACAGATAATTACTTTAATAATCCTACAACAACCGGATCAAGCATTTGTACATTTTTCGACAAAATGTATTATGAAAAAGGAAACAATTACACAAATGATAACATTTCATTAGATAATACCAATTATAATTTTAATGTTGAATCCTCACATACTACCCTGAATTTAATTAATAACACGATAAATGTAGAGACCCTTCCGTCCAAATTTGATTTACGTGACTGGGGATGGGTTTCATCAGTCAAAAATCAGGGTTCAATGGGTTCCTGTTGGGCATTCGGTATTACTTCAGCATTAGAATCCTCATTAATCAGATATGCAAATGTTACTTATGACTTTTCTGAAAATAACCTACAGAATACAATGATAAAATACTCAAAGTATGGCAGTAAAACACTAATAGAAAGTGGAAATGTATTGATTGGAGAAAGTTACTTTACCAGTTGGCTTGGCGTATCTCCTAACGAATATGATACATATGACGAACTTGGAAAAATATCTCCTTTAATTGCTACAGACAAAGATGTTCAAATTAAAGATGCAATATTTATTAATATAAGAAAAAATGAAACCGACAACGATCCACTTAAAGAAGCACTGCTTAAATATGGAGCCATAGCTGTAAGTTACTACCAGGACGCTATTTATTATAATGAAACAACTTATGGATATTATAATTATAAAAACGAAAGTATGAACCATATAGTATGTCTAGTTGGTTGGGATGACAATTACTCAAAGGAAAACTTCCCAACAACCCCTCCTGGAGACGGTGCATTTATCCTTAAAAACAGTTGGGGAAGTGAATGGGGAGACGGAGGTTATTTCTACATATCATATTACGACGTATCTTTCTGTACAAAATCCCCATCCCTGGTATTTTACCCAGAAAACAATATCGATTATGCAAAAATTTACCAGCATGAAACATGTCTTTCCAGTGGCGTTAATTATACATATTCCATGAACAAATATATTGCAGAAGAAAATGCTTTAATTGCAGCCGTCGGAACAGTAATTGAGAATAATTCCACCTACGAACTTTCAATACTCATAAATGGTGAAAATGTGTATAATCAAACTGGTGTGTCTGAAAAAACAGGATATTTAACCATTAAATTAAATAAGCATATTCCAGTTAAAAAAGGAGAAGAATTTGCAGTTGTATTTAAAAACAATGATACTAGCCTGGGTTCAGCAAGAGACATTACACAAGAAAATGTATCCTTTGCAAGTAATGATGGAGTTAACTGGATAGATTTATCCATAGAAAAGAATGCTGTTGCTATTTTGAAAGCCTATACTTTAGATTTAGCGATTTACACTGAAGATTTGGTTAAAATCTTCAAAAACGATTTCAAATTCGAAGCAAATATTGGTGTTGCAAACGAAACAGTAACATTTGAAATAAATGGCGGAACATACAACAGAACCAGTGATGAAAACGGAACCGCCAGAATGACCATTAACCTGGAACCTGGCAACTACACAATCAAAACAACTTACAATAACGCAAGCGTTGAAAACATGATTACCGTATTGCCTACCTTAATAGCTGACAATTTAGTCAAATACTACAGAAACGCTTCACAATTCTTTATTTCATTAATTGACGGAGCAGGTAAGT
>CACYVR010000209.1 GCA_902777885.1 uncultured Methanobrevibacter sp. | reverse complement strand
AATAAAATAAATGATTCATGTCGAAACTTCGTTGACGGAGCAATCATTGGAAAAATCGATTCTCAAAATCCCACATTGTTTTTATCCGGAAGAAATGCCCATAAATTACTTTTTTTAAAGGATTTCTTAAACGTTAAAATCATTTCAGATAATGTCGGCGATGCATCAAAATTAAAATTGCTTAGAAGCACATATACTAAATCATTATCTGTTTTGCTAATAGAAAGTTACTCTTTAGCTCAAAAACTAAACTTAAAAGACGAGTTTTTTAACACTTTGGCTGTAACTGAAGGTGATGAATTTAGGGACAAATCTCTTTCCAGAATAAACAATACATTAAAATCATCAAAAAGAAAGGCTGAAGAACTTGAAGAGATTTTAGATTATTTTAATGATGATGATTTGACAATGGTTGAAACTGCTTTAAATAAGCTTAGGCAATTTTAACATTGATTTTAAATCCTTTTTTATCTTTTCTGCTTTTGGCGGTTACAGGAATAAAATGGGAATCCATAATATATCTCAAATATGTGACTTCTCTTGCAGGCAATCTTAAATTGGTCTTAATCTTTTTGCCTTCGCTTTTAAGTTGTACGGATATTTTATTGTTCTTGTCAACATATAAATCTCCATTCAGACCTTCTTTCATTATTTTTGTTTCGAAACGCGTAAGGTTTAAGCCTGCATTAATTTCCAATGGAGCATCCAAATCACTGATGTTTCCTTTTCTAAAGTTTTCATTGGCTTCACGCGCGCTCATGCCTTCAGTGGTTTTGCATGCAACATACCATGCACGTTCGATTACTTTGGAAACTTTTTGCATTTCGGGAATTACTCCTTTGGATTCAAAGCTTTTCATCAAATCCATCACTTCCCGTTTTGTAACGTCCATTTCAATCGCACTTATTGCAAGGCGAGTCATGACCGGACCATAATCTGACCTTCTGAAAGCCGCCCAGACGGATTCCGGATTTGAGTATACTCTTTTTTTAATGATTTGGTTAATTGTCTCTCCGTTGAGATAAGCTATTTTTGTAAGGTTTCCTCTTGAATAGGTATTCATTCTTTTATAAATGTCTGTCCAATTGCGGTCAAGATTAATGTTATTTTTATCTATTTCCCTTTCAAGAATTTCTGCTGTTGATTTTGGAAGTAATTTTTCAATGTCTTTTGTAATAGTATAGTCATTATCAATAATGGATTGTCTGATTAAACGGCCGGAATATTTATCCTTATTGAGTTCTTTTACTATGTGGAATTTTAATTTGGAACCTAAAAATTCATTCAATGCATACCATCGAATTTCATTTCTGTTGGTATAGTTTTTTGGCATACCTACGAAATTTCCTTCATCAATGAACTTCTGGGCTTTTTTTGAAATTTCAGATAAGGAAATGCTTGCTGAGGTAATGTAGTCGCTTGCACCATCATCAATCATTTGCTGAAGCCTGATGGGAACACTGTATGATAGAACCAGTCTGTGATGAAGCCCTTCGAAGGATTTGATTTCATCAGCACCCAAAGCCAGAGCCATTTCGCTTCTTGCCTCAAAACTTGTAAAAAATGGTGCATGATTGGCACTAAAACCTTTATTTAAATATACTACCACTTTTTTAGATTCATCGTCTGCAATTTCACGGGCTTTTTTAATCAACTTTTCATGCCCTTTGTGAACGGGATCAAAATCTGCACTTATACATATCAAGATAAACACCAAAAAAAGAAAATTAGAGATTAATTTAATAATCTCATTATTCCACTTATAACTAACCAAATTCCGATAAATGTACCTAAAATAATAGGGTTTGCAATATATGTTCCAACAATGATGTAACATACACCTAATATTATTCCGGCTATTCCAATATAAAATCCGTATTTGGAGTTACGATTATTAATTAATGAAACAACACCACCTATAATCAATATGATTCCTGCAAGATATAATGTTATTTCAGCTAAAAAACTAAATAATGCCGGATTGAATATTAAACCGATACTTAATAAAAGAAGCACTACTCCTGAAGTCAGGTCAAGAACGGCTCCCGTAGTATTATAATCTATGATGGAAATTCCCATCAGCAATGCATAAATTGATATGAATAAAACGGATAATCCTATTATCGCACTTGAACTCACTATTCCAAGCAGCGGAAAAGAAATAATCATTATTCCTAGAATAATGGCCAGTAAACTAACAATTTTATTTTTCATCTGAATCCTCCAATTAATAATTATTGAATATAGTATTATATTAATATAATGGGATGTGTTTTATTTTTGTTTTTGAATGGTTCATATCCGCATTTTCAACTTCGCCCAGCCATTCGTTTTTACATTCACATTCATATTCAATAATGCTTTGAGTTAAATTACAATCAATAATCATATGTTTTAAATCTTTATTGCATTTTTTACAGTTATATGGTCCACGTCTTGAACCGAATCCTGATGTATCAAGAAGAGCAGGGATAT
>CACYVR010000208.1 GCA_902777885.1 uncultured Methanobrevibacter sp. | reverse complement strand
AGTTTATCTATGAAGATGTGAAATTCATGGAAGAAAACATGAACAATATGAAAAAAGACCTGACAGAAGCAAATAACACAATACAAGAACAAAACAATAAAATAGAAGAAAAAAACAATACAATACAAGAACAAAACAATAAAATAGAAGAAAAAGACAAAAAACTAGAAAAAGCCAATGAAAAAATAGCTGACCTAGAAGCTGAAATTCAAATATTGAAAGAAAAAACTTATGGAAAATAGAATATCTCTATACATACCAATTAAATTAAATCACATGAACAAATAATTAAAAACAAAATAACTTCAAAATTATTAGATTAAAGTTTTTAAAAAGAAGTGTGAGAATAATAGAATCATGAGTATGTTCTATTCAACTCACATTTAATAGATTTAAAAATTGGATTTTAGATTACTTACAAAAATTGATGCTGCAGTTAAATCAGCGGTTGTTCCTGGATTATAACCATTATCGTATAAATAATCATCGAATTCATGAAGCTTTTCAGCAAAATCATCAGCCCCATTCAGTTTAAGCAAATCCCTTGTCATCATAGATATTTTAAGTGCTTCGTCTGAGCCGTATTTTCTTGAAATCAAGGTATCCGGAACTTCTGATAAAATTGTTAAAAAGGTTAATACGCAGGCGTCATTTAAAGATTTTTCTTCTTTTAGCTTGTGATATGTTGGATATCCCAATTCAAAAACTGCAGGCATATCAGACGTCATTTCTCGAGCCAGCATATCCCAAGGTGCAGATATTTTTAAAACATCATACATTGTCTGATTATTATCTCTTAACTCCTGTTTGGCATTATCTGATGCAACATCGTATTCATCCTGGTCGCCCATACCGCCGGCATCTGCAATGTTAATTGCATCGTATAAATCACATGCGTCATCAACAGAAGTATTGGCCATCAATTTAACAACATTTTGACGGATTTCATCAAAGTTATCACTAATAGCTGCTGCAACGGCAATAGGTGTTGTCATCATCACTATACCCAAGTTAGTATTGTTTTTAATCCATTTATCTGTTTCATCTACTGCCTGAAGAATATATTTACCCAATAAAGGATTTTCAACATCAACGTCACTGCATGCTTCACGGATGGTGTCCCCAATTACTATTCCACTTATAATAAAGTCTTCAAATACCATGTCGTCATAGTCACGAGTTCTGTGGACATTTCCAGGTTTCGGATATCCGCTCACTTCCAGCGCTGATGCAATCTGGGCGATTTTAGCAATTTCTTCGGGTTTCATTCTATCATATCCTCCAAAAGTACTTTAGATGCAAAGTTTGTGATTATTAAATCAGCCCCTGCCCTTTTAATTGAAACTAAACTTTCCATTATTGCCCTTTCGGTTAAATATCCTTTTTCAATGGCAGCCATAATCATTGAATATTCACCGCTCACGTTATATGCAACTAATGGCAACATGAATTCATCCCTAACAGACCTTACAACATCCAAATATGGCAGAGCCGGCTTAACCATTAAAAAGTCGCAGCCTTCAATTACATCCAATTCGCATTCACGTATTGCCTCAACTGCATTTGCAGGATCCATCTGATAGCTTTTTCTGTCTCCCTTATGTGGTGATGAGCAAGCAGCCTGACGGAACGGTTCATAAAATGCAGAAGCATATTTTGCTGAATAAGACATTATCATTACATTATAATAACCGTTTTCATCCAATGCCTGTCTAATAGCCCCAACCCTTCCGTCCATCATATCTGATGGAGCCACAATATCTGCTCCGGCACGGGCATGGGACAGTGCCACTTTTGCAATATATTCAAGTGATTCGTCATTTAAAATTTCAATACCATCATCGGTATCGTCATTTTCCGCAATCAAACCGCAATGGCCATGAGAGGTATACTGGCATAAACAAACATCACTTATTACAACAAGATTTGTCTGTTTTTTAAGTTCGCGTATTGCCTTTTGAACAATACCAGTATCTGCATAATCCGGTGTTGCTATTTCATCCTTTTCTTCTTCCGGAGGAATACCAAAGACAATGATTGATTTCAATCCTTTTGCTTCCAGTTTTTTGGCAAATTCCACTCCGCTTTCTAGAGAGTATCGAAACTCACCCGGAAGAGATGATATTTCTTCCTTTTCATCTCCTTTTAAATCGTCCTTGAAATAAATCGGATAGATTAAATCTTCCTTTTGAAGCTTTGTTTCACGGACGATATCACGAATTTTGGAATTTTTTCTTAATCTTCTCATTCTAGTAATTGGAAACTGCATTTTATTTCACCTTATATTATCATTTTACTTTAAAATTATTTAAAATATTATCATCAGCCCCGTATGGTTTTTTAAAATAATAGTTTTTAGCATGCTCCACTATCAGTGCATGATATTCCTGATAGTCATTAACTTCACCCTCAAAATTATCTTCAAATAGCTTTTTAATCTTATTATAAGAATCTTTTTTGTTGATTAATCCCAAAT
>CACYVR010000207.1 GCA_902777885.1 uncultured Methanobrevibacter sp. | reverse complement strand
TGTTAATCCAACAATATATGAAAGTATTATTCCAAGTACAAATGTAATGGCAAATCCTAAAAGTGAGACTATTATTAGTTTTTTAAATTTAATGCTTTGCATTATTCCATTAAATGAGTATTCGTTAACCTTAATCATTTTTCCACAGTTGGAACAGAAATAGACTTCGTCATCATCCAGTGGATCATTACAATGAGGACAATATTTTATATCATCTTTAGTTTCTTTTTTGTTTTCGGTTTGGCTTGTTTTTTCTTCTTCTTTTTTTTCTTCGCTTTTGGTAGTTTTTTCTTCAGTTTTGGTTGTTTTTTCTTCTTCTTTTTTGTCTTTGCTTTCTTTGACAGTTTCTTCTTTGCTTCTATTTTTTCACCACATTCAGAGCAAAAAAGAGAACCCGCATCAACTTTAGCGTTACAATTAGGACAAGTAATTTCCTTTTCTAATTTTTCACCACAGTTGGGACAAAAGTTAGAAGATGATTCCTCTCCACAATTGGGACATTTTATCATTTTATTTAAACTCCTATTTATTATCAATTTAGTAACATTAATGAAAGTATTTATATTTTTTATCTAATTTATATGTTATTTTGGACTTAAAAAAAATTTTATATAATATTAACAATAAATATCTATGTGTATAAATTATATATAATTTAGGTGATTTTTCTTATGAAGTTTAATTCTCATGTTATATTTCTCATAGCAATCGTTGGAATAATCGCCGCAGGAGTTGTAGGTGCTACAATTTTAAACAACGGTTCTATGAAACAGGTAGACTTCGACGGTATTAAAGTTAACGTACCGTCCGATGCAGAATTTATAAAAACACAGGATGGTTATGCTGATGCTAAATATGGTATTTCTATCAAAACATTTCAAAATAACGAGTCAATGGTTAATTATTTAAAAGGAATTAATGGTGTCAATGTCGTTGCCCTTAAAAATCAGCCGCCTCAATCTTTAGCATTTATTCAGGGCGATAATACTAATGTTTTAGTTACAAATGGTGCTCAAGGTGTTTCTATAGGTGCAAAAGACCAGGGTTTAGTTGCTGACATGTCTAACAGTGTAGTTTTCCCAAACCATCAAAAAAGTGTGAAACCTAAAGTTGCCGTTCCGGGAATTGCTCCGCCACCTCATTTAGAAATAAATACGGACTTTAATTTTATCAAAAATATGTTGGTTATTGCTAATAACCCTGATCTTAATGTACTTCTATTTGAACAAAATATAAATAATGTAACTGTTAATGGATATAACAATGCATCACAAAGCGGCAATCTTGATTCATACACTGCTAATGAATTTGGACCTGCTAAATCTTCAAATGGCGCATCTATAAATAATAATTCACAGAGTAACGGTTCACTTTTAGATAATCCTCAAGCAAATAATCTTTTAAGTTCTTTAAGTTCCGGCAATTCTAATGGTGCTGCTGGAGGAGATTCTCCTTCATCAAATGGTGTTTCACATATTTCTAGTGATGCTTCCAGTTCTTCAGCTTCTACTCCTAGTGTTAGTTCAGGTTCAACTTCTGGTAATGGTGCATCATCTAATGGTGATTCTCAACAATTAAGTAAGGAAGATATTCAAAAATTTGCTATGAAAAAACATCCTGGAAAAACAATTGAATTAAAGGATATTACTTATGAAGATGGATATTATATTGTTTTAGTCAAAGATTCTAAAGGCCATATCGATAAATATCAATACGATCCTTCTACTGGTGATGAAATTAAAAAAATTACTAAATGAGGTATTTTATGTTTTGTCCTAAATGTGGAAAAGAGATAAAAGACGGTTCTAAATTCTGCAAACATTGCGGAAGTAAAATAAAACCAAAAACTCCTGAAGCTGCTCAGACTCATGTTTCCACTCAGACATCAAATGATGATAGAAACAAAAAAATTATTATTGGAGTTTTAATTGCAGCCATTGTAATTTTGGCAGTCGTATTCGTTGGTTTTGGAACTGGATTATTTAATAAGCAGTCACAACCTGCTGCACAAACCAATCAGGCTCAACAGCCTGCTCAAACTCCAAAAGCAGTTTCATTAAATAGTTTTCCGGTTAGTGAAGCTCCTGCATTAGCTCAGGCCGTTAAAAATTCTGGAGGGAACTTCCCTGTTACTTTCCAGTCACTTTCATTATCAAAATCCCAATGTATGTATATTTTAAGCAAATCCATTAGTCAGATTGCTAGCGGGCATCCTGATGCGACAATATCTGTAGGAGATCCTTCCTATGCTCCTCATCCTAGTGGACGTGACAGTTCCCAAACAATTGCACGTGAAAATTATGTGGACATGTCAAACAGGTTCTCAACATGGATTGAAAGCAATGGCGCTATTCCAAATTATGTTGGAATATTTACCGGCGGTGTTCCTGATATTTCCCCATCAAGAATGTTGGATATTTGTGTAAGCATCTTAATTGATTATGGAAACACACACAACCTGCCGGCATCTGTAAAAGTTTAAGTGATTCAATATCACTTCTTTTTTCTTTTTTATGATATTGCTGTGAGCTGTGATTAGTTTTTAATATTTTTGAATGTTAATTTAATTAATATTGATTAAAACATATTCACATTTGGCTTCATTCCTCATTGACCATCCCCAACCTGTCAAACCTGATGATACTATCAGCTCCATATTTCCAAAATGAAATTCACCATAAACTAAATTACCCCTTAACCCTTCAAAAATTGAAAACGGGAATACCTGTCCTCCATGAGTATGGCCTGAAATTTGTAAATCCGCACCTTGCTTTGAATTTTCTTTATACTCAATAGGTTGGTGATCTAAAACAACAACATATTTGGATAAATCACTT
>CACYVR010000206.1 GCA_902777885.1 uncultured Methanobrevibacter sp. | reverse complement strand
ATGCATCATACTAGCAGGGAATTGGGTTTTGTGGTGGTGATTCCCCACCAGTATTAATGCACATTTACACTTTTATTGTTTGATATATATAAGATTTCCCCATATATAACGTTGTTATGTAAATTTAATTCATGAAAAAAGTGTTTGAGTTTTGACACATGGGCATATATGAAAATTTTTTTTAATAATGTTTGATAAAGTTATTATTATAGTGTGATTTTATGCATCCTTCAGTTCTTATATTTAATAAAAATGATAATAATACTTCTAAAATTGAATATGCTTACATTTCCATAATCAAATCAAAAATTGATAGTCTGGCTTTGAAACATGATTTGAACCAGAATTTGTTGTTTTTGGCAGCTGCATGCATTACATTGACAAAATATACCAACAGCACCCAAATTTTCATCAAAATAAAGTCCAAAATCAACGAAAAATCCATTGAAATTCCATTGAAATTCAATGACGAAAACAGAAAAAGGAATGTCATTGATTATATTGCTAATCTCAATGATTTTTTTTCCAATCCGAAAGATTATGATGAATTGTTAAGGCAATTGACCAATCAACCCCATTTCAATTATATCTATAATGATTTGGAGGACAATGATTCAAACATTTCTCTGATTATTGATGAATCATCTCGGGAATATCTCTTGAAATTAAAGTTTGATGCCAACAAATACACTTTCTCATATGCCGGCTCATTTTTAAGGAGCATCAAAAAGGTTTTAAATCAATTTGTCACTTGCGGAATTGAGAATCTTAAGGTTGAAGATATCGCACTCAGGGATGAAAAGCCACCTATAAAATATGAACTTAAAAGAAGCCCTCTGGTCAATGTATTGTTGGAAAATCAGGCCAACAAAACACCCGAAAAAACCGCTCTTGTGACTTGCGGTAAAAGATATACCTTTAAGCAGATCAATGATGAAGCAAATAGAATTGCCAATGCATTGATAAAAAGGGGAATCAAAAAAGGAAGCACAATTTCGTTCATGCTTGCCAGAGACAAGACTCTCATCACAACTTTTTTGGGCATTATCAAAGCGGGATGTGTAGCTATTCCATTAGATATGAATTTTCCTCCAGAAAGGATAAATTATATTCTAAAAAACAGTGATTCGGAATATATCGTCACGAAAGAATCTTTTGATGGTGCAATTGACCCTCAGGATCTGATTGATAGTGGTGATGCAGGTTTTCCTAATGTTGATTTGAAGGCTGATGACCCGATTTTTCTTCTTTATACCTCTGGTTCAACGGGAAATCCGAAAGGAGTCATTTCAACCCATTGCGGAATATCAAATCTGACGGCCACACATACCAAGAACAACTACAAGAGATTGCTGTCTATCGCTTCGATATCTTTTGACATTTCCGAAGAGGATATTTTACTGGCCATGACAAATGATATGGGGCTGGTATTTGCAAATGATGATGAAATCAAGGATGTCATTTTATTGTCTAATCTGATTGAAGAGACAAAGCCGGAATTTGTAAATCTAACTCCTTCAAGGTTGCTTTCTTATCTCCAAATTCCAGAGTTTAAATCTGCTATAAGGCACTTTAAAGGAATTGGATGTGGTGGGGAGCAGTTTACACGAAATGTCTATGATTCAATTAAGGAATGTGCGGATATTGATGTTTATAATGGTTATGGTCCTTTGGAAACCAGTCTAACCTCAAACAGCAAAAAGATTTTGAATCCGGATTTCATTACCAACGGAAAGCCTCTTTTAAATTATGTCACTGATGTAAGAGACATTGATGACAAGTTGCTGCCTTATGGAGTAATCGGACAGCTGTACATTGGCGGAATCGGTGTAAGTAAGGGTTATTACAATATGGAAGAAAAAACGAAGGAAGTTTTCATTTCTTTAAACGGGCTGCCTTATTACAAGTCCGGTGATTATGCGGTTGAACTTCCGTCAGGTGAAATGATTATCAAGGGAAGGATTGACAATCAGATTAAACTGAGAGGTCAAAGGGTTGATCCTGAAGAAATCGAACAGGTGATTATCAGATATGGTGAAATCAATAATGCTGTTGTCATAATTCATGAAATAAATAATGAAAATCATTTATGTGCATATTTCACTTGTGAAAGCCCGGTTGACATTGATGAGTTAAGGAAATATCTGGAAAGATTCCTGTCTAAATATATGGTTCCTACATTTCTAATCCAACTGGACAGGTTTCCCGAAACCCCTAGCGGAAAGATAGACAGAAAGATGCTGCCCAAACCTGTGGGGGATACGGAAAACGTAAAGCCTATAAACGATTTGGAGGAAACCCTTTACGATTTCTGTAAAGCTATTCTAAACCATGACAATTTTGGAGTCACCGATAATCTCTTTAAGCTTGGTTTCACTTCCCTCACATTGATGAAGCTAAATTCGGACATATACCATGAGTTCAACATAAACTTAAAACACATTGACCTGATGAACAATCCTACTGTCAGAAAACTGTCAAAGCTAATAGACAATAACGC
>CACYVR010000205.1 GCA_902777885.1 uncultured Methanobrevibacter sp. | reverse complement strand
TATTATTCAGGATTTATTTGATAAATACTGTAAAGCTGAAAGCGAAGAAATCAATTGTGAAGATGCTTATGGAAGAGTATTATTCAATGATGTTTACAGTCGAATGGATTTTCCACCTTTTGATAAGGCATTAAAAGACGGTTTTGCAATTCTGTCTGAAGACAGTTACGGTGCAAGTGAAGAATCCCCTAATACATTGGAAATCATCGATTTTTTAGAAGCGGGTTCCATCACTGATAAAAAAGTTGAAAAAGGACTACTGCAACTCCATCTCAGGATGTTGCAAAAAAAGGTTCAGATATTGAAGAGGGTAAATTAATCCTTAAGAAAGGAGACGTATTAACTCCGGGTAAAATTGGTGTTTTATTGTCTCAGGGATTTAAAACAATTGAAGTGTATAAAAAACCTACTGTGGGAGTCATATCCTCCGGAAATGAGATTACAATGCAGGGTGAAGACTTGCCATTCGGTAAAATCTATGATGTTAATGGAAACATGATTAAAAATGATGCTGTCTCCTGCGGAGCCGATGCCAGATTTTTAGGTGTTGTTAGAGATAACTATGGCCAGGTAAAAGAAAAGATTCAGAGGGCTCTTGAGGATGTTGATGTTCTTTTATGTTCCGGTGGAACTTCAGCAGGCCTTGGGGATGTTATAAAGCATGTTTTGGATGAGCTTGGTGAAGTTCATATTCATGGAATATCAGTTCAGCCAGGCAAACCGACCATCGTTGGTGTTATAGGCGAAAAATTGGTTATAGGTCTTCCGGGCAATCCAGTATCTGCATTAATGATATTCAATGCCTTTGTAGCACCTCCGTTAACCAAAGTTGCAGGAATTGAAAAGGATTTCGAGCAAAAAGTAGTTAGGGGAGTAATGACCAGAAGAATCCATTCTCCTGTGGGACGTATGCAGTATCAACTTGTAAAAGTGGATGGTTCTGATATTCATCCGATTTTTAAAGATTCCGGTGCAATATTTTCCCTATCCAGTGCTGATGGCTATGTGAAAGTAGAAAAATCAGTTGAATTATTGGATGAGGGAGAAGAAGTAGAAGTTTATTTATTTAATTAAATTTAAATTATTATTAAAGGTGTAAATATGGAACATGAAATAAAAGTTATTCCTGATCAAAAATTAGCAGTCATTAATTATAAAGGTCCAATTGGTGATTTGGATATTTTAGTTTCTAAATTATTGGGATGGGTTGAAGTAGAAGAGATTGAAGCTGTTGGTGAACCCTTTGTTATTTATTTCTCACCAAGACACGAGGTAAACGATGGTGATGCTGTATATGATGTAGGAATCGTTATTGAAGATGATGCTGATGAAAAGGATATTATTCGTGTAGTCGACATGGTAGAACATAAGATGCTGTGTGGAATTCACGAAGGACCTGCAGATAATATTTTAGATACATATGAGAAATTGGTTGAAGTTTCTCAAGCAAATAATTATGATATTATAGGCTCTCCAAAAGAGGTTTTAATTAAATGGTTCCACAATTGTGATAATGAAAATGAATTTATTACTGAAATTCAATTGCCTATTATTGAAATGTAGGTGATAAAATGGCTAAAAAAGAAGAAAAATTTGATGTCGATAAAGAAATTGAAAGATTATCTAAAAACACAAGAGCAAATATAATTAAATCAGAAATGAGAGTTGAATCTCAGTTAGATAAGTTGGAATTTGATATTGATAAAGCAATCAAATCAAAAGAAAACTTGTTTGATGAGAATAATTTTTTAAAAGAAAAGCACATTTTAACTGACTATACTGATTCGTCTATTGAAAAGTATAGGAGAAAATTAAATAAAATTTAATTTTCATCTTCAAATATTTTTAAAAATGTATCCATCGGCAGTTCAACATTGAATTTGCTGAATGGATTTAAAACCACACCAAATATATTTTCAGGATTATCATCAATCATTCTGGCCAAATCCTTAGCATAAATATTGATTGCAGATGTATGGCCATGAACCTGAGAATCATCGCTATATAATGGGATAAACACTCTTCCATTATCATCAACAATTTTAATGGGTTTAAATCTAAAGCCTTCATCGAGTTCTATAATGTCTCCTTCCTCGGCATTGTCCAATTCTATGTCTGACGTTATTTCAATAGGCAATATTAATCTGGCATTTTTTAACTCTTCAATTAATGCAGCATCATCTTCTTTTGTCGCATCATTTCTTTTAATATTAATCAGTTCAGTCAATTCAGAATTCATATTATCACTACAGTCCAATAACTTTTAAATCATGAACAAGGATTTTTGGAATGATGAATGATCCCTTTTGTCTGATTTCAGATTTAATACCTTCACAACCGCCCATTAATTCATATATGTTTCCGGATATCATTGCTTTTTTAACGCTATCGGTTATTTCACCATTTTCAATAATGAATGCATTGCTTGCTTCTACTGAAAAGTCACCGGAAATAGGATTTGCGGTATGGGCCCCTAATATGTTTGTTGTCATTATTCCGGAATCAATTTCATCGAATCCTATATTTGTCTTAAAGTTAAATTCAAGATTTGACGGTGATACGTCAGGTGTTGTTAAATATGACCCTCTAAAACCGTTGGAAGTGCTTTCTTCACCAGCTTTATTTGCGTTATAAATATCATATAGGAAAGATTTCAATATTCCGTCTTCAACTAAAACAGTTTTTTTAGATGCAGTTCCTTCACCGTCTGCTTTTGCCGTTCCCATTGCACCTTCAAGCAGCGGATTATCAATTATTGAAAGAT
>CACYVR010000204.1 GCA_902777885.1 uncultured Methanobrevibacter sp. | reverse complement strand
GTCATTGAATACAACCTGAATAAGAACAACAATGTCGGAAATTACAACATCACAGCCAGATTAACAAAAGCAGGCTTTAAAAGTGAAGAAATCACATCCAAATTGACTGTTGTAAAATCCAATATCACGGTTGACGTTAGTGATGTTGAAGCAAGACCTGGCTCTGTTGCACAGTTTAAGGCCACATTGGCAGACATCAATAAAAATCCTATTTCAGGCGTTGAAGTCAAGTTCTACAGAAACGCCCAGTATATCGGTGCAGGTAAAACTGATGAAAAAGGTATTGTTGTTACTGATATCACTATTCCAGCTACTTTAAAAGGTAATTTCACACTCCTTGCAATCGTTGATGAAAGCCAAAACTACAGACAAAGTTCCGGAGAGGCTAAATTGATAGTTAGTGAGGACGCTAAATCATCAACTAAAATCTCAATAAGCGACATCTCCCTATACTATAAGGACGGTACCCGTCTTTATGCAACACTAACTGATTTGGCAGGTAATCCTTTATCAAACATGAATGCTTCAATAGTCATTAATGGTATTGAATCAAAAAGAACCACAGGCCCTGACGGTAAATTCTCCATTGGAATCAATTTGGAGCCTGGAGTTTATCCTGTAGTTGCTAAGTTTAATGGCAACTCCCAATATGAGGCATCAAGTGCAAATGCAACAGTAACAGTTAAAAATACAATACAAAGCAATGACATTGAAATGATGTATAAGGATGGAACAAGATTCTATGTTGCTCTTTTAAAAGACGGCAAACCTATAGCTAATGAACAAATTGAGTTGAACATTAATGGTGTTATCTACAAACGTACAACCAATGCTGTTGGAACTGCAAGCATAGCTATTAATCTTGATCCTAAAGAATACGTTGTCACTACCGAGAGAATGTCAACAGGCGAGAAGAAAAGCAGTAAAATCCTTGTAAAACCGTTGATGGTTGAAAATAAGGACATTGACATGTTCTTTAGAAACGGTACAGGTTACACTGTCAAAGTTGTTAAACAGGACGGAAAAGTTGCAGGTGCCGGTGAAGTCGTAACCTTCAATATCAATGGTGTGTTATATAATCGTAAAACTAATGATCAGGGTATTGCTCGCTTAAACTTGAACTTGGAACCTGGTAAATACATTATCACAGCCGAATATAACGGATGTAGGGTTTCAAACAATATTAATATTAAGCCGGTATTGTATGCTAAGGATTTGACTAAAAAATATGGTGATAAGACTCCATTTACTGTAAATGTCGTTGACGGTCAGGGAAAACCTTTAGCTAATGCTAACATTACATTCAACATTAATGGTGTTTTCTATAATCGTTTATCTAATGCTACAGGTACTGCCAAGTTGAATATTAACTTGATGGCTGGAGTATACATTATCACATCTTCCTTTAATGGTGGAAACATAGCAAACAGAGTAACCGTCACTCCATAGGGGTTAAACTCTTTTAACCTCTATTTTTTTATTTTTTTGATGATTTTCTGGTGTAAAAAATAGTTTTGAAGTTAGGTATATGTTTCATGTTGAAACATAACCTAAAATGATTTTTTTATCTGTAACACGGGAGATGTTACAATGAAATGTTTTGTTTAAATAGATATTTAAGTATTTCTTAATTTAAGAATGCCTAAATTTTTAATATGTCTGCTGTGGTTTAGATTTTTTCTATTTCAATTAGTATTGTGTGATTAATCTAAAAAAGATATTTGAACCCCGTGGTTTTTTCCCCTAGATTTCTATGCATAATTCTTGAAGATACCTATCATTAAACTGTAGGGTATAAAGATATTTGTGATAATGCTATGTTGATTTTTTAAAATAATTGATGGTATGTATTGATTACTTCTTGCTGTTTTGTGTGATGTATATCAATGAAACAATTTCTGATTTTTTTCAAATTCTTTGAAAAATTTGGATATGAAGTGTTTAATAATGAATGTTAATATTTTCAAAAGATTTAATTGTTTTAAAGAAGATAAAAATGAATGTGGTTTTATGAATATTTTTGTTGATCCTTTATTATTTTTACAATTTTTGAGAGAATTATGTAATGGTGTTTTTAACAATTTCTTTCTTTCCTGTAGTTTCTACGGGGAGACTGTAAGCACTATTCTTATAATGGCGGCATTTTACTGGTGTATTGATAAAAAACTTGGTGAATTCTTATTGATTTCTTTTTGCGGCACAAGTATAGTTGCTTCGTTTCTTAAAAATTTGGTGTGTATGTATCGTCCATGGATACTTGATTCAAGGATTCATTCTGTTGAAGCTGCTTTACCTGCAGCGGGAGGTTATTCGTTTCCAAGCGGCCATACTATGAATGCTACATCATTATTCGGAGGAATAATCTTAAGAACGAAATATTCAAAAACTTTAAAAGTCATACTTGCTGTTTGTATAATACTCATTGCATTCAGTAGGCTTTATTTGGGTGTTCATTCAGTTTTGGATGTGGGATTCGGATTATTATTTGCCGTTATTGTATTAATAATTTTTAATAA
>CACYVR010000203.1 GCA_902777885.1 uncultured Methanobrevibacter sp. | reverse complement strand
CATCCCACTTTGGTTTGATGCTTGCATTATTTTGAACTTCCTTTCGATTTAACCACTGACTTGCTTTATGAATTAAAGCTCCTTTACGCTTCAAGTCAGATAAAGTACATCTCAGGATGAGGGCATGATATTCATTATCATCATCCTGAACATAAAACAATGCCCCTCATCAATAAACTTCTTGATTTGGAACCGCCTGGCACCATCTATAAGGACTTCCTTTTCTCTAGCCAGTATCATTTTGGCCTGCTTTGAAAATGGAGAGAATGGAATATATGGATTAGTTCAAGGCAATGTATAGTGGAAGAATAATGTCAAATAATGTAAGATACCTCATATCAGGATTTACAAAAAATCAGTGGATATATCTGGTTGATGAAATATGTGCCCATCAATATCCGATAGCTCACTTGCTTTAAGGTTTGAATTTTATCATTGGGAACAATAATCTTTTATTCGATGTGCAACATATTATATACTAGAAAAGTGTTGTTAGAGAATTAACATGAGATTATTCATTGACCATATTAAAGAATCGATAGATTATACATTAAGCGATAAGACAGGAATCATAATAGTCAGTAGTTTAGTAAGTATTGCCTGTTTTATTAACAAAAATAGTTTATCTGACCCGATTTTAAAGGTAATAAATGTATTTCTACTTATTGTTGTAGGATATGGGTCATATGTATCATGGTATGCCCTTAAGGGTAGGGATGAACATCCTCGCTTTAAGAATAATATGAAAAGGCTTGTTTGGGAGGGCTTTAAGAAATCAGTCATTGTATTCATCTATTCAGGATTCTTATATGCGTTGATTCGTTTAGCAAAACTGAGTTATGCTGATGGAAACCTGATATTTACGGTATGTTTTGTTATTTTGTTTATATTACTATATTTATGTTTAATTGCAGGATTGTTAAACAGATATTTGCATAATGGAAAGTTTATAGAGGCTTTCCATCTTCGTGAAATCATAAATTTAATAAAAATATTTGACACCCGTTATTTCATAAAAGTTATTATTGCTGTTATAATCTCACAGGCATTTGCCGCTTCAGTTGTTATTCCATTTAGTAAAGGCCTTACTCTACTTGATATTATCTATTCAATTGCAACATTCTTTTTAGCACCATTTTTATATATTTCCTCAAAAAGACTTATTGCGTTAAACGTATATGACTTATTGGAAAAACAAGACTGAATATTGTTCTCGCAGATAATGAACCCACCATCACATTAACGGCAAGGGTATTAAAAATCAAAATCTATTTCAACTATGCATATACATCAACTACTTTTCAAAAGTAAGTTTCCATTAACAAATGGCCGTCGTTAATGTTAATTCAGCTTTCAGGTTTGATTATCAAATCGTTAATGTTAATTAAATTAATATTTCTTGTTTTCTTTTATTTTAAGCTATTGACTCTCACATTAACGGCAAGCGATGTTAATTGATGCAAACAAAAAGAGAAATGTTGATTTTATTTTGCAACAGGATTTTAAAAATCCAGTACCTATTGAGGGGGGTCGTGGCAGGAAAGATAAAAAGCAAATTACTCATGCAATCAATAATTATGGTGCTGATTATGGAATTATTATCTCAGATACCATAACAAATATTGAAAAAGAAGACAATATCATATATATTCCTCCAAAAACATTTTCATTTTTATAATTATCATAATTATCTTTGAATATATATTTATTAGTTATATTTCGAAGATTTTTAATACTGGATGAGTCAAAAATTAGGGTGTGGGAGTTAAAAGTAGTAAATATTTTGCATAATATGCGGCAACAGCTTTAATACTTATTTTAAAAAGAGGTTATATAATTAATAACTGCTTTTTTTCATAAAGTTGTACTTTGGAAAAATTTATTAAATTATAAGATTTAAAATATTATTGTTAATGTTAAATTAAATTACAGAATAGGAGGAATAGTATTGGTTGAAGAAAATGAATTAGACTCTACTTGTGGTATTTCTGATGAAGAGCTAACTGAAAGATTTAAGGAATCTATCAGAATTGATCAAGAAATCTGTAAAATTAAAGGACTTCCTATTGCTGGTTATGATGATGAATTAGATAGTCCCTATATAGAGTATCCTGATGGAAGGAGAGTTTATCCAAATGAAAAATAGACTTCCTGAAGTTATTGTATTTGCAGGCCCAAATGGTAGTGGAAAAACCACCATAACCCGCATGGCCAAAACTATTGGGATTTACATTAATGCTGATGATATTAAGAAATCAAGTTTATGTAGTGATTTAGAAGCCGCCCTAAAAGCTGAAGAGCTTAGGGAATCTATGGTGGAACAAGGTAAAGATTTCACATTTGAAACGGTTCTTTCTACAGATAGGAATCTCAAATTGCTTAAAAAAGCTAAAGAAAAAGGGTATTTTTTAAGATGCATATATGTTTTAACATCAAATCCAGAAATTAATAAGACTCGTATTGATATCAGGGAATCTATGGGTGGTCATACTGTTCCTGAAGAAAAGATCAAATCAAGA
>CACYVR010000202.1 GCA_902777885.1 uncultured Methanobrevibacter sp. | reverse complement strand
ATGTTTCGTGCATCTTTCCATTTTACTATAAGATTTGATGCGTTAACTTCACCGTCTGCAATATTTTCACTTTTGTATTGTAAAGCATTATCAATTGTACCTATTAAATATCCATCCTGGCCAATATCCAGCGAAACTTTATCATTATTTCCTGCAATGCTTGGAGGTGACGTTAAATAGCCAATACTACCAACAATGAAAATGAAAATCAACAAGACAAAAAAAACAAATATAATGGAATTTGCAACAACAAAAATATCCAATGCACCTTCACGAATCAGACCTTCATCGTGCATCTGATGAAGCATATCAATCATCTTGTCATAGAAATGATTAATGTTAAATAGAATTATCTTTTTGGAGTGCCTGTTTAGATACTTTAAGGTCAACACTTCAAAAAACTCATCCAAGGTTCCAATCCCTCCGGGAACTATTATGAAAACATCAGATTTTTCCAAAAAGAGTTTTTTTCGCTCATCCATAGAATCTGTTTTGATACATTCATCATAATCATCGAAAGGATCATCGAATTCATTAATCCACCATGGAGATATGGAGGTAATCTTACCCCCGTTATCATAAACACCCTTGGCAACAGCGCCCATCATACCATCATTTCCCCCGCCAAAAACAAGTGAATGATTATTCAAGGCAATCTTTAAACCTAATTCATATCCCACATCAGTGAACTCACTTGGAGTCCTTTTGCTTCCAGACCCATAAAGACAAACTTTCATGTTAAAAATTATATTAATTCAACTTATTAATATTTATTAATTAAAAATGCCAAATATTATTATTAATGAATACAAAAATAGAAAGTTTCGTTGCAATATCCGATTTAGTCTCATTAATGAATATGGCTTCAGGATTTCTATCAATAATAATGTCTGTTAAGCAGGATTTTTTCCTGGCGAGTATTCTAATGATATTTTCATTACTTTTTGATTCTATTGACGGATGGGTTGCACGTAAAACCAATAGGGTAGATGAGTACGAATTTGGAAAAAATATAGACTCACTTTCCGATGTGGTATCCTTTGGAGTGTCACCTGCCGTCTTTTTATACTCATTCTGCCTAACCAATGCCCCAAATCTTGAAATTCCAACGGCAATCGTATCATTGTTCATTGTAATATGTGGCGTTTTACGCTTGACAAGATACAATGTAATTTCAAATCAGGTTAAAGGATTCATTGGATTTCCAATTCCGGGAATTGCAGTAATTATGGCTGCATTTTATTTAAGCGGACTGTTCAACATTTACATTGCATTAATTATAGCAATCATTGTTTCAATAGCTATGATCTGCAATAAGTCTTATGATAAATTCGGCAATAAATATCTCTTAATTATTAACGGGATATGTTTGGTATTGGTCGTTTTTCAAATTCCTTTAATTGTTTATTCAGTCAATATTCCTGCACTAATTGTGCTTTTAACATCAATGGCTTACCTATTAATTAATCTAATTAGGAGATAATATGAAAAAAAGATATATAGCAATCATCATACTTATATTATCCATAGCAGTATTTGGCATATACTATGTTAACGATTATTATCATGCAGATAGCGAAGCGCTGAAATATCTGAATGCAAGCGGAAACGTCAGCGTTTCTAAAGTTTCCAATACTCTTTTTGTTGATGGACCCGGCAATGATACGGCATTAATATTTTATCCTGGGGCAAAAGTTGAATATAGTTCATATTTACCGTTGATGAATGATTTGGCATCAAAGGGCATTGATTCATATATTGTTGAAATGCCTTTAAATCTGGCTTTTTTAGGCACAAACAGTGCAGATGACATTATTAAAAATTCAAACTACTCACATTATTTACTTGCAGGACATTCATTGGGCGGTGTTGCAGCTTCACAATACTGTAAAGACCATAATGTTGACGGGTTAGTACTTCTTGCATCATATTCAACTGAAAAAATTGATATTCCGGTATTATCCATTTACGGATCTGAGGATAAGGTTTTCAATCTCGATTCATATAATAAATCAAAAGCATATTATAAAAATTTCACGGAATTCATTATTCAAGGGGGAAATCATGGTCAATTTGGAAACTACGGCATTCAAAAAGGTGATGGTAATGCCAGCATCAATGCCACAGTTCAGCAAAACGAAACCGCTAATGAAATAGTTACATTCATCAATATGTTGAAAAAACAATCTGAAATGAAAAACTAAAAAAATTAGGGATAAAATTGCTTTCCACAACAAATTTCATATTAAACATTTAAAAGCTTATTTAAATCTTTAGCCATCAACAATAATCTGGATAAAATAAAAGCAAATCCTAAAATTACAACAAGCCATATTACAGACATTAAAATTGACTGTTCATAGACTCTCAAAAATGGATAAGGACCGTTGACGACTTTTAAAATATTTAAGCTCAATAAAATAATTGCATAGATGAATGTGAAATACATTGAACGCAGATTATTTTTCAAATCATTTTGAATTTCATTTTTTTCAAAGAAAATGAATGATATTACAGCAATTATCGGACATAAAACATGCATATATGGATTTGGTCCATCCAAAAACAAAAATTGGAAATCGAAATTATGCATCGGATACAATATGAAAATGAATTTTTTCTTGAAATCAAATATAAGATAGATGAGATTAAAAGGAAAATATTGGAATCTATGGTATAATAAGTCAAATTAATACCGCCAAAAGCATCAAAACAAAATATTAACCCAATAATTTCCAATATTATTAAAATCACGTTTAAAATTAAACTTATATCATATTTTTCCATCAATAACCTTCTCCATCAAAATTAAAAGGATTATCGTATATTTCCTCATACCAATAGTTATCGTCAATATAATCATCCATCTTCTGATTCAACCCATAATTATCATTTTCAAAATAATTTAAGGCTGAATTGCCACCTTTACCTGAATTTACAGTTATTGTTTTTGTTAATTTTGAAGGATTGTATTTGGCATTTCCTTTAAATTCTACATTAATAACATAATTTCCATTTGTAGAACCCAAA
>CACYVR010000201.1 GCA_902777885.1 uncultured Methanobrevibacter sp. | reverse complement strand
TTCTCCATTACTTTTTCTTTCAATATATCTGGAGTAAGCAAACATGAATATTATTGTAGCAATCTCTGCAATTAAAAATGCAATCAAAATGCCATTAAAGCCCATTAAAGGAATGAGCAGTATTGACCCTCCCACAGGAAAAATCAAACCTTCAATAACAGCAATCAATAACGAATATTTCTCCCTTTGGATGGATTCTGCATAATAAATCATTATGAAGCATATGACCAGCCCAATAAAACTTAATGAAAATAATCTTATTGCATCGGTTGCAACAGGAATATATGCAGGGTCATTAATGCTGAAAAGGAACAGTATGGCCTGAGGATAAATCAAAAATATCGCCATCATGACTGCCCCGGAAATAATACCGAATTTGATGGCCCTCCTTATAGTGTATCCGACGCTGTTGTAATCCTCTTCCTGATAATATACTGATATAATCGGAGACATTGACTGGCTACCCATTACAATTTGAACCAGATAGTTTGTAATGAATAATTTTAATGTTATGAAAAGCTGTATTGAAGCAGGGGGAAAACCTGTAATGACAATATCTTTAAAATATGCAATAAATCGCTTAAATTTAATTTTTGAAATTGACAATAATTTAATGGTACGTTTATCACTGAAGAAATAATATGAAATAAATATTGATGCTAAAATTTGTCCTGTCAATGTTGCAAGAGCAGCACCACCAATATTCATACCAAAGACTTTGAGATAAACGAAGTCCATGACTATATTCACCACATTTGATATTATGATAGCGATTAAAGATAAATTGGGCATCCCATCAGCACGGGAAAAATAGGATATGCCCAACAGATAACACATGAAAGGAAATCCGACAAGAGTTAAAGAAAAGAAATCCTTTACGAGCGGAAATAACTGGGAGCTGACTTCCATATTTGCCGAACATAAAAGGCCAACAATAGGATCTATGAATATCAGTCCCAAAATCGAAATGAGAATTCCGATTGCCACCAAACTAACCATTGAAACTGTAAAATAGGCATTACTACCGAAATCATCATATTTCGCCTTCATGGAAGACATTAGAATGCTGCCCCCAAATCCGACAGCCCAACAAATCAAATCTATGAATGAAACCGTAGGAATAACGACCTGAATTGCAGCCAAATTGAAGGAACCTATTAAAAAACTTACTATTAATGCATCTGAAAATATACAGACATTATTTGCCATCGTAGTAAGTAAACTAGGTAATAAAAACTCATTAAACTTACTTTTTAATAGATTATATCTCCTTTCATACATTCTCCGACATCCCCTTACCAATTACTCAAAGAAAGCCAAATCATTTAAATATTCTATGAAATTATAAATGTATTCTTCTGATATAATTGGCCATTTAACTCCTAATCTATACAATACTTGGATAGTATAATCATTTTCAGCTCCAATCCAAACTTTTTTCATGGTTCCTCCTCCGGCAGAAGTAATCAGACCGGATATGCCCTCCTGTTTATCCTTATCATTGAAAGCTTGATTTAAACACTCATCATAGATATCCTCTTCAACAGCTTCAATTTCAAGACCCAATGGTTTAATGATATCTATTATGTCTCCAAAACAAATTGTGTGGTGCTGATATGGGTGGAAAACAACACATTCTTTAGGTGTTTTGGCTAGTTCAACAATGGATTTTGCAGTCACGTCAATAGGACTTAATTCATCAACACTGCTTAGCAGAGAGTAAGGCATTTTACCAAGTGTTACAAAAGCCTTAAGTCTGTTAACAAATCCGTTTGAAATGAAATTGATTTGGAATTCACCATCATCACTTCTGGCCATTAAATTTCCCACCCTCATGATTTTAACAGACAGATTATCTTCAATTGCTGATTCTAAAATAGCCCTTTCTGCTAAAAATTTACTTCTAACGTACTGATTTTCAGTACCTTGTCCAATGTATAAATCCCTTTCATTAAACAGATAATCTTCCGGAGGGAAATTGTTTACACTTTCACCGGCAACACTATATGTTGAAATCTGTACAAATTTTGAGTTTTTCAATTTGGCAAATTTTAAACCATTTAAAACTCCACCATAATTAATATCTTCAATATCAGTGCCGGAAGAGAAATGTTTAACATTAGCTGCACAATTAAATATTGTATCAATTTTGTATGAACTTAATTTCTCAAAATCTTCATATCTGGTTATGTCACCGTCAATAATATGTATCCTATCATTGAACAGCTCTTCATAGTTATTTGAGAAATAATAGTACAATAAAAATTTCAATCTTTCTTCAGCAGATATATTGCTTTTGGATCTAACTAAACAGTAAATATTGCCATCATTATTTTCCAATAGCTCCCGTAAAATATGAATACCTAAAAATCCTGTAGCACCAGTTAATAAAATATCGCCCAAATCATTATCTGGTTCTGATTTGATGAAATTTTCCAAGGTATTTTCCTTTAACAGCCCATTAATTTTAGAATAGTCATAAGTAGATTCTTCACTAAGTTCAATTTCAGAATCCTCATCAGTTAAAATAAACTTAGTGAGTTTACGAGGCGTAGGATTATCAAAAACATCAGCATAACTGATATCATAACCCTTATTTAAAGCTGCCAGAGTAATTTTAGTAACAAGAAGAGAAGTTCCCCCAATTTCAAAGAAATTATCCGTAACTCCAACTTTATCAAGATCTAAAATATCTGCAAAGGCGTCTGCGAAAAATGCTTCAATATCATTTTCAGGAGCAACATATTCCGTAATCAAAACAGGTTCTGGCAAATTCCTGAAATCAGTTTTACCATTTAATGTTTGAGGCATCTCATCCAGTTCCATATAAACAAATATCCTCATAAACTGTAAAGTATGCACATAAATGGTCATTGCCTTTAATCTTTTTGACAACAACTGCAAGAGATTTAATACCTTCAAATTCTTTAATGGCTGATTCAATTTCACCAATTTCTATTCTCAAACCTCTGAGTTTAATTTGGTCATCAAGTCTTCCAAGAATTTCGACCTCGCCGTTTTCATTCCATTTAGCAAAATCCCCGCTGCGATAAAATTTAATGCCATTGATAGTCATGTAAACTTCGGCATTTTTCTCAGGACGGTTGAGATAAGCTCTTGAAACACCATGACCCGCAACATATAATTCCCCTAAAACATAAGGAGGTAAAGGATTGGAGTCGATATCCATAATTTCTTCATAAGCATTAAGTACTGGTTTTCCAACAGAAACAACATTAGGTTGATTGATTAATTTATCATTACATGCCACAGTTGTCTCTGTTGGCCCATAACTATTAATTATTTTACCGTCAGACACTTTTGAGAGAATATCATATAAATGTTTTGGAAAAGCTTCTCCACCAACAACAAACAATTTAAATTTAGCAATGCATTCTTTCAACCCATCAATTTCAAGATACTGTAATA
>CACYVR010000200.1 GCA_902777885.1 uncultured Methanobrevibacter sp. | reverse complement strand
AATCAAGGAGGAGCTATAGGACTTGATACTACAACCCTTATTTGTAATAATACCAAATTTATTGATAGTTATGCTGAAGATGGGCCGGCCATCCTTCTTATGGAAAGTGAAGTGAAACTTTACAATTCATACATAACCTCAAAAAATTTCGTTAAGGGTTCCCAAATTTACCTTACTCCCGGCACTGAAGCATATATAGAAAACACTACTTTTGCCAATATTATTTCATCTTATGCGCCGGCATTGAATATTAGACAGTCTAAAGCTTCAATAGTCAATTCCAAATTCATTAACTTAACAGCCAATATTACCGCAGGTGCAATTGCCACTAAAACCGGTGGAGAACTATATATTGAAAATAGTGAATTCGAAAACGTTACCTCTTCCAAAAATGGAGGTGCCATTTTTGCTGATGTTACCGGAAGTACTGGCGCTACAGGTAATGTGACCATAATCGGCAGCAAATTTAAGGACACTTATTCTGAATTTGGCGGAGCATACGTCCAATTGGGCGGAGATTTCACGTTAAAGAATACAGAATTCATAAACTCCCAGGCCAAGTATAATGGAGGTGCTGTTTACGTTTCATATACAAATACCGAAATCGATAATTGTACCTTTGATTCAAATGGCGTCAGCATTATTGAAGGATATCCGACATATGGCGGTGCAATATACTGTGATATGAGCACATTAAAAATAAATGGATCTAAATTTTTCAATAATGTGGCAAGTGCCGGAAGCGCAATCTATGCATACGATAACTCATACAGCATCAAAAACTCAATATTTGAAAACAATACAAACCCTATCTACACTGTTTTCGATAAGGAATCTGTTTTAGAAAACAATGATTATATTAATGACGGCAACATCTCACTAAACAACACATATTATTCAACTATAATAATCGGAGAAGGCCTGCAATTGGTATTGCTCAACAATACCATCAGTGTCGACACCATTCCAAAGAAATTTGATTTGCGTGATTGGGGATGGGTTTCATCCGTTAAAAATCAGGCAGGAATGGGTGCATGCTGGACATTCGGAATGACAGGTACACTGGAATCCGCACTGCTGAAAGCTGCAAACATCACAACTGACTTTTCAGAAAACAACATGCAGAATACCATGCTGAAATATTCAATTTATGGATGCAATATGATGACGGAAGGTGGAGCCAACGTTATTTCCACAGGTTATTTGTTGAGCTGGCTTGGAGCATTCACACAGGATGTGGATATCTATGATGAAGTTGGAAAAATTTCACCGGTTATCACAACCCAGAATGATATCCATGTTCAGGATGTGATGTTCACACCTAACAAGGAAATACCGCAGGGCACATTACTTAAATTGGCGATCATGAACTACGGTTCCATAGACGTGGCATTTTACGGACAAGCCACATCTGAGGAGAGAAATGAGTATTATAATCCAGAAACCCATGCGCATTATGTTAATGAATCCATAGAACCAAGTCATGCGGTTTCAATTATAGGATGGGACGACAGTTATGATGCAAGCAACTTCCTAATCACACCTCCAGGCAACGGCGCATGGATTGTCAAAAACAGTTACGGTACCAACTGGGGAGAGAATGGATTCTTCTATATCTCATATTACGATAAGACATTACTGAACTGTGAAGACGTGACAAATTATGCCACTTCAATAATAATTGAAAATACCGAACCATACAATAAAAACTACCAACGTACTCTCATATGGGGAGGCGATTTCCAATCAGGCAGTCAAAATGTAAGTTATATGAATGTCTTTGAAGCATTGGACGATGATTTGATTGCAGCTGTCGGAACATACTTCGATCAGGAAGGTATGGATTATACAATCGAAATTTATGTAAATGACGAATTGAAATTGACCCAGACCGGAGTGTCACCATACTTCGGTTACCGCACAATCAAGTTAAACAAATACATACCGATTAAAGAAGGCGATGTTTTCAAAGCAGTGATAACTTCAAATGCCGCACCAACCGTTAACTTAACTTATGGCAGGGCACATTACACCCAAAATACATCATTCATATCCTTCGATGGAGGATCCATGGTAGATTCCTATGACTTAGGATATATTGCATGTCTGAAAGTCTACACAGTTGCTGATGATTGCATAATCGTTGACAATGAAGATATCACAGTTGATTACAGAAGTGACTCCTACTTTACTGTTAAAATCGTGACCGCTGATGGCCATGCTGTCGGTGCAGGCGCAGCAGTCAACTTCACAATCAACGAAAAAACAACAACAGTGCTGACAGATGAAGACGGAATAGCCAAAATAAAGATTTCAGAAACTCCGGACACATATACAATGACAACCTCCATCAACGGCAAGGACTACACCAATACCGTTACAGTAATTCAGGTCCCAACTCCTGCAATGACATTTAAAGAATTGGAGGAAGCAATTAAAAACTCAACCAAAGACTATCTGGATTTATATGATGATTATGAATTCAACAATGAAACAGACAGCAAAATTGGAATTCTCATTGACAGGCATAACTTTGTCATCAACGGTAATGGCCACACAATCGATGGTAAAAACC
>CACYVR010000199.1 GCA_902777885.1 uncultured Methanobrevibacter sp. | reverse complement strand
GTTTTCATAAAAGATAGATTCATGAAAATACTGTAAATAAAAATTATTAAATATTTCTAAAAATTGAATTTATTTGGTATTTAGAATAAATATTTATATAAATTAAAAAACATATTTTAATTATACTAAAAATTTTGGTATTACATTAAAGTAAAAAAGTGATATAATGGAAAAAAATGAAGAATTTGCTTCTAAAATGAAAAGTATTAGAGAAAGACAAAATATGACTATTGAAGAACTGGCAGAAGCTAGTGGTGTTAAACTGGAAGTTTTACAGGCTATGGAAAATGGAGAAGTTATTCCATCCCTTACACCATTAACCAAAATGGCCAGAGCACTTGGAGTCAGACTCGGAACATTTTTAGATGACACTCCACAAATCGGACCTGTCGTTACCAGAGGAGGTAAAACAGATAATGCGTTATATTTCTCAGGTAGAGAAGACGTTACCAATGCAACCAATTTAGAATATCACTCATTAGGTGCAGGTAAAATTGACAGAAACATTGATCCTTTCATAATTGAAATTGAATATGAAGAAGGAGAAAAAGAATTATCTTCCCACGAAGGAGAAGAATTTATTTATGTATTGGAAGGAGAAATTGAAGTTATCTATGGTAAAGACACCTTTGTAATCGGTGAAGGTGACACTATTTTCTATGATTCAGTAGTTCCACATCATTTACATGCAACCGGTGAAAAGAATTCTAAAATATTAGCAGTATTATACACACCATATTAAAATAAGGAGCGTTGGATTAAAATGTTTAAAATAAATAGGAATATAGAAATTGGAAATAACAGTTTTAGATATTTTAAGCCAGATTTGCGCTTGAGATTGAATTAGAAGTAGAATTCAGAAAAATAGCTTTTTTACAAAATATAATTATATAAATAAAAGGTGTGAAAATGAGTGAATTATTTACAGAACTTCCAATCGGAAAGTTTTTTGAAACTCAAGTGGAAAAACAACCAGATCATGAGTTTATCGTTTATCCAGACAGGAATTTAAGATTTACATATAAGGAATTTAATGAAAGAGTTGACAATATTGCAAAAGGATTTTTAGCTTTAGGTATTGAAGTAACTGTCAATACAGCTTACCAATCCCATGAATTAGAATATGTTTTAGGACAATCCGAAATGAAAGCCATTGCAATGACCGACGGATTTAGAGACACAAGCTATTTTGACATTATCCATGAACTCGTACCCGAACTAAAAAGCAGTGCAAGAGGTAACTTAAACAGTGAAAAATTCCCATATTTAAAGTACGTTTTCCATGTAGGTCAAGAAAAACATCGCGGAATGTACAATACCAACGAATTGATGTTACTTGGTATGAATTACGATGATGAAGAATTTCAAAAGGCAAAAGATAATGTTTCACAATATGATGTTATAAATATGCAGTATACAAGCGGTACAGAAGGTTTTCCAAAAGGAGTAATGCTTTCAAGCAGAAACATCCTTAATGACGGATATTATATTGGAGAAAATATGAATTACACGGAAAAGGACAGATTACTTCTCCAAGTACCTTTATTCCATTGTTTCGGTACTGTTTTAGGCGTAATGGCAGTTATTACACATGGTTCTACCATGGTTGTCCTTGAAGAGTATGATCCGTTACTTGCAATTTCATCTATCCAGAAAGAAAAATGTACATCAGTTTACGGTGTTCCTACCATGTTTATAGGAATGATGAACCATCCGATGTTTGATATGTTTGATATGAGTTCCCTTCGTACAGGTATTATGGCCGGTTCAACATGTCCTGTTGAAACCATGAAAGATGCTATCGAAAAAATGAACATGAAAGAAATCACCAGTGTTTATGGACTGACTGAAGCAGGCCCTGGTTTTACACAAACCAATGCAGCAGATTCATTCGAGAAAAAAATCAATACTGTAGGTAGAAAATTCCCTAACATTGAAGTTAAGATTGTTGATCCTGAAACTGGCATGTGCAGAGGTTTCAATGTAATGAAAGGTTATTACAATATGCCTGAAAAAACTGCTGAAACCATTGAACCTGACGGATGGCTACACTCAGGAGACTTAGCTACAGTTGACGAAGAAGGATATTACTCCATTGTTGGCCGTATCAAAGATATGATTATCAGAGGCGGGGAAAACATTTACCCAAGAGAAATAGAAGAATTCCTATTTACTCATGAATGTGTGCAGGATGTTCAGGTTGCAGGAATTCCTGATGAAAAATACGGCGAACTTGTTGGTGCATTTATCATTAAAGAAGATGGATTTGATGATATAACCGAAGCGGATATCCGTGACTTCTGTATTGGAAGTATAGCAAGATATAAAGTACCTAAATATGTTTTCTTTGTTGACGAATTCCCATTAACCACAAGTGGAAAGATTCAAAAATACAAGTTAGGAGACATAGGTTTAAAACTACTTGATGAGAGAAGAGCAAACGGGGAATTATAATATTCCTCAAAAATTTTTATTTTTTTACCAAAATTAACCGTCTGATATAGACCTGCAGAATTAAAAAATTTGATTTTTACTACAACCATCAAAATATTAATTAATCACTTGATTAAATTATATGATTTATTAAAAAGTAGTTAAATTATTTCACTTAAATATTATTTAAAAAAAGAAGAGATAGGAGTAAAAATTTATACTCCTATGAAATAGTAATTTTGTTTGAAATTCTTGCACTTTCATAACTGGAAGTTATGATGTATTCTCCTCTTTGGAGATTAATACCCAATTTTGCATCTCCATTATTGTCTGTTAACCTATGGTAAATTACACCATTGATGTTAAAGTCAACCATTTTATTTGGATTTGGATTACCATGACCATCTACTACATGAGCAACAAAACTGGATCCGTCCCGATAATTCATATTTAAATCAGATGCGGTAAGTATCGGCAATACCTTAATGATATTTCCTTCACGGCATTGCTTGTAATATGTTGTCATGATATACTCTCCAGGTTCAAGATTGATTGTTAAATTAACATGACCCGTAGCATTTGTATATCTGGTGTATATGACTCCATGAATATTGAATGTTACCGCTTCACCGGCACCGACGGAATTTCCATCATCAGCCAAGATTCTGGCCGTAAATTGTGTAGCGTTGCGGTAATATTTGACAACATCATAGTTATCGACAATTTGAGATATTACTTTAATTGTATTGGATTTCATTTCACCAGTTACAGTGTTGTATGCAGTTATGATATATTCGCCTCTTTCAATGTTGATATTGAGTTTTGCCCATCCTGTTGCGTTGGTGGTTCTTGTGTAGAATACACCATGTATATTGAAGGTGACATCAGTATTTTTCAATGGCTTGCCTGTACCATCAAGGAATAGTGCATAGTAATGTGTTCCATTTCTAAATACTTTAGTTAAATCCTTTGCATATATTGTAGGTTTTACAGTTGCATTTGAATAGATAGTTAAAGGATCAAACTCATCACTGCCTTTATAGTTGACTGTTACCTTAAATTCTCCGCTATGGAGATTAATAGGTAATGAAGCAATACCGTCCTTATTGGTAGTTCTGCTATAGGTCACACCATTAATGGTAATTGAAAGAGATGCATTTGCTATTGGACCGTTTAAATCTTCAACATATACATAGAATCTTTCAGGACCGGAATAATATTTGATTACTTCAGGAGCTCTGACGTAAAGTTTATTTTGAACGTCAATGATTGAACTATTTTTTTCAGGAGCATATTTTTCATCACCATAGATAACGGTAATATTGTGTTTTCCTGGAGTTAAATTAGGATCATTTATAGTAACGGTACCGTTTTCAACTTTACCCGTGAATTCTTTACCATCAACAATAACTGTGACATTTCCTTCAGCATCTTCAGGAAGCTGTACAGTAATGTCTTTTCCATCTACTGTAACATCAATAGAGTAATCTTTAACTTTAGATACTTTAACGTTAGCTTTTGTAGAGTTAGATGAATATTTATCATCACCAGGATAAGTTGCTTCAATAGTATAGTTACCTTCACCTAAGTTGCTTATGACAAATTCTGCTTTTCCTTTGTTAACAGGTTCAGTATAAGTTTTTCCATCAACTTTAATGGTAATATCTCCTTTAGCATCTTTTGGAACATTGACAACAACAACCAAATCCTCACCAACTTCAATATCATCAACATCAATATCTATTGGAGTATGTGTTCCACTGGTTTCAAATGTAGTAGTATTATCAATTGGCGCGTATTTATCATTTCCAGGATAATTTGCAACAACAGTATGCTTACCAGGAGTTAAATCAGTAATTTCTAAACTTCCTTTACCATTTTTAACATTGATGTAATATCCTTTTCCATCCCTTAGGAATACTAATATCCTGGGTTGAAGAAGCATTGGCATATTTATCATCACCTGAGTAAATTACTTCAACAGTATGATTTCCAGGAGGCACATCACTGATATCAATCACAATAGGTGAATCACCAGCATCAGTGATATTGTACACTTTACCATCGATTATGACAGTCACATTACCTGTTGCATCTTCAGGCAATTCTATAGTTACAGTACCATTTTCTTCATCAATGTCAATTTTGATATCAGCATCAGATTTAGCTTTAACAATAAAAGCAGTAGTATTGGATTTAGTGTCATATTTAGCATTACCCATATAAGTTACTACAGCAACATAATTACCTTTAGCTAAACCTTTAACATCAAGAGAGCCTTTACCGTTAGTTAACTCAACATAATACTTGATACCGTCAATCTCAACAACAACAGCATCAACATCAATACCTAAATCAATACCAATAGTTTCAGTTTGACCTTCAGTAACATCAATGGAAGTTGCTTTAATTGAATAATCATCGAGTTTAGGAAGAGTAATTTCTTCACTGTCAGATGCAGCACTATACTTATCATCACCGGAGTAAATTACTTCAACAGTATGATTTCCAGGAGGCACATCACTGATATCAATCACAATAGGTGAATCGCCAGCATCAGTGATATTGTACACTTTACCATCGATTATGACAGTCACATTACCTGTAGCATCTTCAGGCAATTCTATAGTTACAGTTTTGTTTTCTGCATCAATAGTTAAGTTTACATCAATTTTATCCTTATTTTTGACGATTACAGTTGATACATTAGCAAATTGGCCAGCAACATACTTATCATTTTCAATGTATACAACATCAACACCATATTTACCTACACCTAATTTGGATACATTTAAAGTAGCTTTTCCATTGTATAATTCGACAGCATAATTTATACTGTCAACACGAACAATCAAATTAGCTGTTCTGTCATTTGGTCCAGAAATTTCGAGTATTCCTTCATTGCCAACGATAAATGTTAAATTTTTGGAAACAACGTTAGTTGGAGTTACTTTGTTTACAGTAAATGTTGCATTCGCTTGAGACGGCAAATATTTTTTGTCGCCGCCGAATACGGCATTTACGAAGTAGGATCCACTTGCCAATCCTTTAGGAATAATCACTTTATTATCTTTAACGGTGTAAGATTTACCGTTGATAGTTAAATTTACATAACTTGTATTTTCAGTGGTTAATCCAATAACAATGCTATCATCAACATAATAGATTTC
>CACYVR010000198.1:2616-5281 GCA_902777885.1 uncultured Methanobrevibacter sp. | reverse complement strand
AAAGTTTGCATTTTTAATGGTTAGATTTTTAATTGTTACATCAGAACCAGTTACATTGAATGCTCTAAGACTGTATCCTGCCATATCAATAACTGAACCATTACCATCTATTACACGAGAAGTACTGATTTCAATAGTGTCACCGTCATTTGGACCATAAGTGTAATTGCCTTTATTTAATGTTATATCTCCAGTAGAAGTATTAATTTGTTTTCTTAAATCACTATAAGTGAATCCACTTTCACCTAATATGTCAACATCATTTTCCACACTTAAAATTTCGTCATTATCACTTGCTGATGATATTTGTGTATCGTTTGTATTAATATCTGCCGCACTAACAGAACTGATTAAAACAAACAACAATAAAACTAATAATATTTTTAAAATGTGCTTTTTTAATTTCATTTATTTTTTTCTCCCTTCTGAATATTATTCTAATAAAAATGTTTTATACTTTACAAACAATTTTAAAATGAAGAATTTTTCTGAATAAAACATTTATATAATTAAAAATTTATCAAAAAATATATTTATACATATTGTTTTTTTGACTAAAATATTTCTGCGTTTATTTATCATGGAGGTTTGCATCTTAAAAATAGTTGATATATGCCAATATGCAACTCATGAGCTGTTCCGGATATGGCAATTAATCTGTGAATGCATACACAAAATAACAAAGTGAGTTAATAGGTGGATTCAATTTAAAAATAGGAAAAAATGGTGAGATATAATCTCAACCATAAATTATATTGCTTGTCAGTAAAGCTGCATCTCGTTTTCCAAAGCCTTTGCTTCCTGACGGTTTTTTTCATGCTCTTCAGCAGGAGACAAATCCAATGGTCTTGTAAAGAAAAGCTCCAGATCATCAACTACCTGACATATTGACATGTGAAGAAGCTCCTTTAAAGCAAGGGACTTTTGAATGTCAGTTAATGATTCCTGTGAATATATCTCATCATGGTCATTTTTATAGTCGGAGCGAATCTTATCCTCATCTAGTGAGACTTCAAGTTTTTCTCTTGTGTATTTCTCATCGCTTAAGATTAAAAAGTTGATTAAAGATTCCTTTTCCTCTGTAAAATCCTTATCCGGATTTGCTATTACGTTTCTAAAGTACATGTTGACGGACTGGAAAATGTCTCTTGACTCTCTTCCCTCCAGCAAATCATCGCAAATGATGGAAAATCCTGAGGAAATTACAAACTGGATTAACGTAATAGGCTGTGAATCTTCAAAAGTTTTCCTGTTGAATTTGCAGTCTTTCAATTTATAATCACAAAAACCGGAATTCAGGGTCTTTTCAACATCATCAATCATATCCGGTTCAATTTCTGTAAAATCATTATCTACCATAAAAAAATCTCCCATTATTTATTTGACTAGTATGTCTGAAGAGTGGGCCTCATTATACTTGCTGTCACCCTTATAATATGACTTGACTTCATGAGATCCATCCTTAACTGTCAGGTTGATGCTTGCAATACCGTTTCTGTCGGTTTGAAGCATATATGTGTCATTGCCGAACTTGACTGAAATGAACTTGAATGCCAAAGGATTTTTTGATGAATCCCTGAGCTGAACGCTGTATTCGTTGGATGAATCCAGTTTGGAATTTGACATTAAAGTCAGGGAAGTGTCAGTCTTTGAAGTATGCTCAAAAAAGTACAGTCCCGCAACAGCCAATAGAATAATGAATAGTGTAGCCAGCAGAGCCCATTTTAAAGGAAACCTTTTGTTTTTTGAAACTTCAAGGGTATAACTTCCGCATTCCGGACAGAATAGTGAATCGTCATCAATGACTTCACCGCAGTTACTACATTTTCTTGCCATGTACAATACTATGGATTTTTTAAAGTAAATGTTTTTTGGAAAAAATCTTATTTAAGCAGCTTGTCATATTTCGCCATATACCTTTGAAGCTTTTCCATTTGGGATACGGACTCTCCAAATCCGCTCGTTAAAATGAATTTGATTTCATCATCAATCTGGACATAATTAAGCCTTGACTCTATTTCAAGATCAAGCGCCTCATAATTGGGATTGTCGGCGATATGTAAAAACTCCTCCTTGATTTCCTGTCTTAAATTCTCGTTTAAAAAGTCCTCCAAAATGTCTTTAATGTCATATGCAAATGTGTTTGCAACAACCAGAGTAAACTCAATGTCGTCTTTTGAGTACAAATGAGAGATTTCATCCAGCTTGTATTTGAATGAGGAATAGTCCTGGTATCCGAAAAGGGCGAATCTTCCCTCGACGGTATGTGCGCAGTACTCATCCATCAGGTAGTTCAAATCATTGTCCTCCAGAAGAATCTTTATAAAGCTTGAAATCAGCGGAGTGTCATTGGTTCTTAAAATCTTCATAAGCGCTTCCTTTAAAATCCTTTCAAGGATATAGTGGGAAAGCTCATGAATAAGTGATGTTATAATCAGCGGGTCTGAAAGCCTGTCGTCAACCCGGATTTTATTGAATGAATATGAACCGAGCTGTTTTCCGATTGACTTGTATTCGGTATCCACAAATGACTTTGAAAAAAGCAGTACCTTTTCTTTTATTGAAAGCTCATCTAGTGACAGGTTATTGTCACGGATTATACTGTCCAGTCTTTTTGTGTAATCATCTCTGATACTTTCAAGTATTTGTGAATAGTCTGAATTTG
>CACYVR010000198.1:0-2593 GCA_902777885.1 uncultured Methanobrevibacter sp. | reverse complement strand
GACAATTCAGAATCGCATCTCTTTTCTATTTCATATAATGCATTTTCACATTCGATTTTCTGATTAAATTCTAAATCTTCATAAGTACTTATTTGTTTAAATAATTCCTCTTCATGTGTGATTTTTTGATTAAATCTCTTTTCTTCAAGGTCATCATCATTAATGAAGGCTTTGAAGTATGGAACAAGCTTTTCATGGATGTTTATGATATATTCCAAATCGCTTACAAGGGTGAAGTTGTCCAATTCGTCGTATGAGTATTTTTTGCTCACTATTGAAAATGAATCCTCATCCGGAACTTCAAAGGTGTATATATGAAGCTTTTCAATAATATCTCTTAATTTTTTCTTGATTGATACATATTCCGAGTAGTCTTCAAGACGTGGGATAAGGGAAAGTGAAACTTCCGATTTTCTGCTGTCGAATCTGTACTCGATCAGCATTGACTCATGGTGATTGTCAAAGCGTTTGTGGATAATGCTGATCCAGGGATAGTCACACCATGTATTATAGCCGCATGACGCCTTAACGGTAAAGGAATCCTCAATATTGCTTAGGATAATTGCAGGAATTTCCTTTTTAAAATTCGACACATAAATGTTATTCTTAAAATCATTTCTCTTTTCAGCCTCGTAATCATCCAATATTTCTCTAAAAACATCGCTTATCATTATGAATATTTATTTACTTCATGCTTTATATTATTTTATTAAAGTGCAATTTCATTCGTATTGTTTAAAACAGTTCCAATACTATCAGTTAAAGCTTTTGGTGTTTAATATTCATTTTTATTAGATATTTTAAAAAGAGGCGTAAAAAAACTCACTAATTTTTTAAATTGTCTTAAATCATTTTTAAAGAGGATTCCGTATATGATTTTGAAATGGCCTGAACTGATTTAGCGATTATTTTTCATTAAACTTATCCATGTCAAAAGAATTATACTGGTATGCGACAGCAGATGTGCAGACACCATTGCATGTAAGATTACTTAAAGCATTGAACATACCGATTATACTGTATATGCCTGTTACCAAATCAATTACGGCAAGAGGTAAACCTACCAGGGAAAGTATCATGGATAAGGTAAATACACTTGCCATTGGAACTGACGGGCTGCTGATTGTAGCCATTAAAATAATAATGATTGCCGTTAAAAGGGCGGTTGCGCCAAAATCAATTCCATAAGCCTGAGCTGTAAACAAAAAACCGACACTAAAGAAAACTGCAGACCCGCTCTTATTAAGTGAACTTCCCAAAGGAATTGTAAATAATGAAATATTATGGGAAACACCCATCTGCTCCAATTTTTCTATGGATAATGGAATTGGTGCGCTTGAGGATGCTGATGAGAATGCAAAAAACATTGCCGGTAAAAACTTTCTGTAAAATTTAAAAGGATTTGCCCTTGTAAAAATTACAAAAATAATAGGATAAATCACAAATATCTGAATAAGAGTTACAAGTATTATACATCCGATAAATACGGCCAACGGTAAAATACTTTCAAATCCGAGTGATCCGAATGTTCTTGCCATCATACAGAATATTCCAATCGGAGCGATTTTCATGATGATACCTATCAGTTTCATCATAAGGCTGTTTAATTCATCAAAAACTTTATAGACTGTTGGTGTTTCATCTTTTAATTTGATTAAAATAAAACCGATTATTACTCCAAAAAGGATAATAGGTAACATTTCTCCATTAGTCAATGCATTTAATGGATTTTCAGGAAAAATATTTAAAATTAAGTCTGATAATGTCATGCTCACTGAACTTGACACGGAATCAGACGCAGGTATATTTAAACCCGCACCGGGTCTGATAATTGCTGCCATAATTAAAGAAAAGACTATTGAAATGATGGTTGTGAACATGAAAAACAATATGGATCTTGCCCCTACTGTTGCGAGCTTTCGAATATCGGATATTGAAGCAAGACTCATGATTATTGAACAGAAAACAAGAGGAACAACAAGCATTTTCATTAATCTGATGAATATGTCTCCACCCAAATAAAAAAGATTATCCATTAGGATAAAATCTTTAATGAAAGGGTCATTAACATAAACGTTTAGGAATAACCCGGTTAATATTCCTAAAAACATTGATATTAAAATCCAATTTCCCAAACTTAATTTTCTTAAATTCATTTCAATCAATTATAATAACTTTTTTTATTCCAAATCCTGCATTGTCTTATCGGGTTTCTTTTTACCGTTGTAAACATCCATATCAAATGATTTATTTTTAAAGGCAACGACTATTGTGCAGACGGCATCACCGGCAATATTGACTGCAGTCCTGAATGTGTCGAGAATATGGTCTATACCCACCAGCAATCCGATCATTTCAAGGGGAATACCGACAGAGGAGAATACTAAAGTTAAAGTGGCTAGACCTGAAAACGGAACTGACGGTGTACTGCTTGAAGCCAGTATCAGTGTGAAAACTATCGTTAAAATGGCTGAAGTACCTAAATCCATTCCACAGTATTGGGCTGCAAACATTGTAGCCACACTTTGCATGATGATGGTTCCGTTTTTGTTAATTGTGGCTCCTAAAGGAACTGTAAATGATGAAACAACAT
>CACYVR010000197.1 GCA_902777885.1 uncultured Methanobrevibacter sp. | reverse complement strand
TGGTGGCATGTTCATGAATTGGCTTAATCAGGACAATCCCGAACCCTACGGCAGTTGGGCAAACGGATCTGCGATGAGGGTTTCTCCGGTTTCATGGGTGGCCGATTCATTGGAAGAATCCCAAAAGTTGGCTAAGATGTCTGCTATAGTCACTCATAATCATCCCGAAGGCATAAAAGGGGCATTGGCTACAAACGATGCAATATATTTGGCCAGAAATTCATTTTCAAAAGAGAAAATCAAAAAACATATTGAAGACAATTATCGCTATGACTTGAATAGAAAGCTTGATGATATAAGGTCTGACTATAAGTTCGACGTCTCGTGTGAAGGTTCCGTTCCCGAGTCAATAATCTGCTTTTTGGAAGCAGAAGATTATGAGGACACAATCAGAAATGCAGTGTCTTATAGCTGCAAGAGGCATTAAAAGATTAGACTATAATTTGTTGGAAGTATTTCTGGAATTCAGGGAAAAATATGAAAAATAGGTGGGGCCATAAAAGCCCCACATTTCTTTAACTTGTTTTTTTTTCAATGGAGTATATTATTCACATAAGTAATGCTTTTTAGGGGAGGATACAAGTTAAAGTTTTGTGTTTTATGCTTTATGATGATTTTATACAGCAAAGCATTACTATAGGATTTTTCATAATTGAAGTTTTTGTCTGTGGCAATAATAATTATTGCCATATTATACTTAGTGTTTTGAAGTATTTAAGCCTTTTTATTTCATTTCAGACAATATAACCTCCTTAGAGCAATATTTACTTGAGGAAGTTATTTTTCATGAATAGGTAATTATTTCTTTTTTTTACCGGCTTTTTGAATATTACTCGATTGGAACAATATTCATATGGAAAATAACTGCCTAATTTATTAATGATGAGGATAATATTAATTATTAGAGGTTTATCTCTTGTGAAAAGTCAAAAATTCCTATTGGTTATTTGGTGAACTTTTATTGCATTAGTTTTTTCATCGTATGTTTTTGGATTTTTGACTTTTTCACTTATTTTATCTCAATTTTTTCACATATGTCTTGTTAAAGCCTAAAATTTCATCATAATCCAATTCAAAGTCGAGAGACGATAATTTTTTCATGCAGTCTGATTTTATTAATTTATCATTTTTGAGCGGGTTATATAGTTCTCCGTCATCTGTAAGCATTATCATTATATAATCATCTATTAGTCTTATGGTGATGTCTATTTCATCAACGTTTTTGTTGTTTTCAAATATGTTTATGCAGATTTTTTCTATGGCTTTTGAAATGTATTGTGTGTCTTTTTTGAAAATTTTTTCAACTTTTGCTAAAATTTTTTCGTTTTTTGCAGTAAAATCTTTTTCATCGGATTTTAATAATTCTCTTCTAAATGTCCACGTGATTAAATCTGAATCCCGAAGCATTAAAATTGTCATATTTTCATTATCCGGGTCTTTTCGCAAATGAATGGAGTAAACCATAAAAATCAAAAGAGGCACTATTTCAGATATCAATATTGAAATCCAAATGCCGATTCCGCCCACTATTTTTGTTAATATCAATGCCCCAAAAACAGCAAATAAGAATTCTTCAAAAAATGTGATTATCGAAGCAATTTTATTTCTTTCAATGGCCTGCGCGTAATTTGCCAATAGGTAGGATAGACAACGGCAAACAAGAGAAAATGCAGTAATGCGTATGGCCAGTATGATCGGTTCATAATATTGTGGTTCAGCAATACTGAATATATTAATCAATATTTCGGGAAATAAAAAGAATATTATGCTTACTGGAAGTGAAAGAATTACAGTCTGTTTTATGGAATGCTGAATAATATATTGTACGGCATCGTAATCTAATTCTTTATAAAGTACTGTCACTATAGGGCTCATGGTCTTCATAATCCCTGATAGGAACATGTAAACAAATGTTTCACTATTATCATATACTAAAAATGCTAAAAGCCCCGCAACACCCCAATATGTGCTGCATAAATAAGTTAAAACCATGGTCTTTATTGAAAAGCAGATAGTTCCAACGACTTCTGGCGTGTTGAGCAATATGTATTTAAATGATGTTATTATTTCTTTTATTTTAAATTTGGCTAGTGAAATTAATTTATAAGTACTTTTTTCATCAAATAGATATTTGGAAATATAAATTGATCCAATAAGATATCCTAAAACTGTCCCTAAAGCGTTACCATTAATGCCTATATTCAATCCTCCCATTAATATCACATCAAAAATCACATTCAGTATATTTGAGATTAATGCCGTGTAAAAAGGTATCTTGGGAAATCCGTCTGAACGGATGAAAAATGAAATGACCATAATATAACAGTTTAATGGATAGAAAAACATTTGTATTAATAAAAATCCTTTACTGTCGTTAAAAATCTCTTCAGGAGTATTTAATATATTTAATATGCTGTCAGTAAAGAAAAATATTGTCAAAAGGAATATTAGGGATATTAAAATAATTCCCCATATTGCTATTGTAAAATAAAAATTCGTTTTTTCATGTTCTAAATTTGATTTGGCTCTTAAAGCCAATAGGCTACATCCCTGGCCAAAGAGAGTATAAAAGATACATGTAATGTATTTTAGGGGAGCACTTAAAAAGAGTATGGATAATTGAGTGGAGCTTGATAAAAATCCCGTAACAATCATGTCCATAAGTCCGCACAGTGATCCTGAGATTATGGTAAATAATGTGGGCCATAACAGTTCATTATATTTGTTTTTTAAAATATTGTATCTTCTTTCCATTTGATTCCTTAAAAATGTTTTTTATTGATTAATTATATATACGAAATAAATTATATTTTTTTTGATATTTGGCAATGTTTTTAAATTTGCATGAAATGAATAGAAAAAATTTCCTATAACATTATATGCAAATAAATAGAAATATGTCCATATGACGGTTAAAGAGATTTCAGAATATATAACATTTCCAAGAACTTTTGAAAAATACAGATGGTACAAGCCTATACTTGTTTTCATAATAGGTGCAATAATATAT
>CACYVR010000196.1 GCA_902777885.1 uncultured Methanobrevibacter sp. | reverse complement strand
ACCCAGGTTTATGATGCAGCTGGAAGTACCAATGAACATGGTGTAATCATGACCATGTCTGTTACAGCATATGCAAACGAAGCTGCATTGAAAGCAGACCCATTAGTAAAGGGAGGGATTTGTGAAGATGCATCTACAGACATTGTGATTTGTCAGAGTAAAACAGCTAGAGAAGCTGTGAATGTTCTTTTGGGAACCATGGACAAGTATGGTAGTAGCGAGTGCAATATTGCCATCATTGCTAACCAGACCGAAGCATGGTATGTGGAAATGTATACCGGATATCAGTATGCTGCAGTTAAATTGCCAACCGACAAAGTATGTGTCTTTGGTAATGAATATTCTTTAGAGTACTTGTCTGACTTTGAAGAATTTATTATATCCAAAGAATTAATTAGTCTTGCAGAAAAAAATGGTTTTGCTGTATATGGCAGAAATAATGAGATTAATTTATTTGAGACATATTCCGGAAAGCAAATGACTCGAGACTACAGCCATTTGAGGACTTGGATTGGACATCAGCTTCTATCGCCATCGAACTTCGGTGATGACTACGACCGTGACGCTATGTATCCTCTCTGCTTTACACCGGATTATAATGTTTCACTACAAGATGTCTGTCAAATTTTACGTAATAGATATGAAGGAACAAAATATTCACCTGATGAGACAGGTAGAACTGATACAAGAGTAATTGGAACTAATACAGCACTAAGTGCCCATGTAATACAGGTGTTCTCAAATCTTCCATCAGAAATGTCATGTGTTTCTTGGGTTAGTTCTGGTCCGCCAGTTTATGGAGTCTTTGTACCATTATCCAACGATTGTATAAATGTCAGTGATGCTTACGGAGCTAATCAACCTGCAGAGGAAAAAGGAGTGTTTGATACAGATAAATACCCATATTATGTATTTAAAGAACTTTGTAACCGCTGTATTGGACCAGACCACTACGAAATTTATGGTCAACCTGTTCAAACATACTGGTATGAAGCAGAAAGCAAAATGTTCGATGAAATGAGTAAAGTACTCAAAAACGCAGCAGAAATGGAAAATGAAACTGAAAGGGCAATTTACATTACTTCATTCTGTAATGATATGCAGACCCAGGCATTTGAAGATGGGAAAAAATTACTCAAAGAAGTGCCTCCTACTGCAACAATAACTGCTAAAGATTTCACCAGCAATTGTACTGCAATTAAATACTCTGCTACATTAAACGACAATAATGGAATTGAAATGGCTAATGAAACTTTAATATTTGAAATTAATGGAGAAAAATACTCCAGCATTACCAATGACGAGGGCATAGCAACTATTAGCACAATATTACCTAATGGCGAATATCCTATTACTGTATACTTTAACGGTAATGAAAAATTAACTAACAAAACAGGAAAAGCAAATATTATAATAAACAGCACAAAAGCAATTGATTTGACAGTCCCTGAAATAAAAATGTATTATAAAAACGGAACTAAATTAAAAGTCACGTTAACTTTCAATGGTACTGGAATTGCTAACGAAGATGTTTTCCTTACCCTTAATGAAAAAAATTACACACGTAAAACCAATGAAAACGGTACTGTTTCAATGAGCATCAATTTAAATAGTGGAGAATATCCCGTAACTGTTTTCTATAAAGGCAATGCCAAATATGATCCTGCAAAAACTAACTCCAAAGTTACTGTTTTAGCAACCGTTAATGGAACTGACGTTACAAAAGTTTTCAAAAACGCAACACAGTATTATGCTACATTCGTTGATGGGCAAGGCAATTACTTGGCTAACGGTACAACAGTTACTTTCAACATCAATGGAGTTGAATATAAACGCCAAATTAAAGATAATGAAGGTAAAGCTAAATTAAATATTAATTTAGAACAAGGAAATTATATTATTACAGCAATCAATCCAAAAACCAGTGAAATGGCATCCAATAATATTACCGTACTTCCAAAAATTACCGAAAATAACAATTTGGTGAAATATTACAAAAACGATTCCCAATACATTGTAAAAATAATTGGTGACGATGGAAATCCTCTAGGTAAAAACGAAACTGTTACTTTCAACATCAATGGCGTAATGTATAACCGTACAACTAATGAAACAGGACATGCCAAATTAAATATCAATCTAGAACCAGGCGATTATATTATTACCGCAAGTTATGGGGGATGCAATGTAGCAAATAAAATTACCGTTTTACCGGTTTTATCTGCTGACGATTTAACTAAAAAATATGGTACTCCTGCACCATTTATAGCCAATTTAGTTGATGGTCAGGGAGCTCCATTAGCAAATGCAACTGTTAAATTCAACATCAATGGTATGTTGTATAACCGCGTAACTAATGAAACAGGACAAGCCAAATTAAATATTAATTTAATGGCCGGAGAGTACATTATTACATCATCATACAATGGTGCTAATATTGCAAATAAAGTAACGGTTAATGCTTAAGTAAATGATTAATTTCATTTACTTTCTTTTTTTAAAAAAGAGGGCGACTCAAAATTAATTATTTTTTAAAAATTTTTTGGTATTAATTTTTATTATTTTCAGGTATTTTGTTTGTTTTCTTGATGTATGAGTTCATTT
>CACYVR010000195.1 GCA_902777885.1 uncultured Methanobrevibacter sp. | reverse complement strand
GTTTTATTCATTAACAAAGTTGACAGATTAATCAACGAGTTAAAATTAGAACCTGAAGAATTACAAAACAGATTCTTGAAAATTTTCATGGAAGCTAATAAATTAATTAAAAACATGGCTCCTGAAGATAAAAAAGATGAATGGGCTTTAGATTTCAGTAATGGTAGTGTAGCATTCGGTTCAGCTTACCACAACTGGGCTATTAATGTTCCAACCATGCAAGAAACTGGAATTAACTTTAAAGATATTATTGAATACTGTAATGCTGAAAATGAAAAAGAATTAGCACAAAAAGTACCTTTATCTGATGTATTATTAGGTATGGTAGTAGAACACTTACCTTCTCCAAAAGAAGCTCAAATTTACAGGGTACCAAGTATCTGGGATGGAGATGTCGAATCTCCTGCTGGAAAATGTATGATTGAAACTGCTCCGGATGGACCTTTAGCAGTAATGGTTACCAATGTTTCTGTAGATAAACATGCTGGTGAAATTGCAACCGGTAGGGTTTATGGTGGAGCTATTGAAAAAGGTACAGAAGTATATCTCGTTGGTTCTCATGGTAAATCCAGAGTACAACAAGTAGGTGTGTACTTTGGTCCTGAAAGAGTTAACACTGATAGAGTACCTGCAGGTAACATTGTATATGTTGCTGGTGCAAAAGGTGCTATTGCAGGGGAAACTCTCTGTTCACCTGAAGACAAAATTAAAGAGTTTGAAGGTTTAGAACACATTTCAGAACCAGTAGTTACTGTAGCTGTTGAAGCTAAAAATACTAAAGATTTACCAAAACTTATTGAAGTATTAAGACAAGTTGGTAAAGAAGATCCAACAGTTAAAATTGATATTAATGAAGAAACCGGTGAACACTTAGTATCCGGTATGGGTGAACTTCACTTAGAAGTTATTGGATACAGAATTGGTGAAAAAGGTGTAGATATCCAAACTTCAGAACCTATTGTTGTATACAGAGAAACTGTAAGAAAACTTTCACCACAAGTTGAAGGTAAATCTCCAAACAAACATAACAGATTCTACATAACTGTTGAACCTTTAGAACAATCTATCTATGATGCTATCCAAGATGGTGACTTAAAAGAAGGTAGAGTTAAAGGTAAAGAAGCAGCTAACGACTTCATGGAACATGGTTTAGAAAAAGAAGAAGCTAGAAGAGTTTGGGCAGTTCACAACAGAAGTTTATTTGTTAACATGACTCGTGGTATTCAATACTTGGATGAAGTTAAAGAATTATTACTCGAAGGATTTGAATCCACTCTTGAAAGTGGTCCATTAGGTGAAGAAATCTGTATGGGATTAAAATTCAAACTCCACGATGCAAAACTTCACGAAGATGCAGTTCACAGAGGACCTGCACAAGTATTACCTGCTATCAGAAATGCAATTTTAGGTTCCATGACTCTTGCTGAACCTTCATTACTCGAACCTATGCAAACCGTAGTTATTGATACTCCTAATGATTACATGGGTGCATGTACTCGTGAAATCCAAAACAGAAGAGGTCAAATTGTTGACATGGGTCAAGAAGGAGATATGGCAAGAATCGAATCAAAAGTTCCTGTAGCAGAAATGTTCGGTTTTGCTGGTGATATTAGATCCGCTGCTGAAGGTAGATGTTTATGGTCTACTGAAATTGCAGGATTTGAACCACTTCCACGTGAAATGCAAAATCAAATTGTGAGAGAAATCAGACAAAGAAAAGGTTTATCTCCAGAACCGTTCCCTACAAGTCATTACTTAGGAGACGTATAAATTTAAAAATTAAAATTTAATTTTTTTATTTTTTTATATTATTTATAAAAAATTCATCAAAAAACATTATCTATTTATATGTTAAAATATAAATTAATTTTAAGCTAACATTTAAGCTTACTAATGTTTGTTAATATATAATTTAAAATGAGGTATTATAATGGCAAAAGAAAAAAAGCTGGTGCAATCGCTGAACAACAATTAGATGACGGAGAAAACAAATTCAGATTTGTTATGGACAAATTAGGAGAAGAAAGAGAAAGAGGAGTAACCATCGATTTAGCTCACCAAAAATTCTCCACCAAAAAATACGACTACACTGTAGTAGACTGCCCAGGACACAGAGACTTCGTTAAAAACATGATCACTGGTGCTTCCCAAGCAGACGCAGGTGTATTAGTTGTTGCAGCTGATGACGGTGTAATGCCACAAACTAAAGAACACGTGTTCTTATCCAAAACTTTAGGTATCAACCAATTAATCGTAGCTATTAACAAAATTGACTTAGTTGATTACAGTGAAGACAAATTCAATGAATTAAAAGAAGAAGTATCTAACTTAATTAAAACTGTAGGATTCAACCCAGCTGATGTACCTTTCATCCCATTATCTGCATTTGAAGGGGACAACATTAACGAAGCATCTCCTAACACTCCATGGTACAAAGGAGACGACTTAATCAGCGCATTAGACAAATTAACTCCACCTGAAAAACCTACCAGCTTACCTTTAAGAATTCCTATTCAAGACGTCTACTCCATTACCGGTGTAGGTACCGTACCTGTAGGAAGAGTTGAAACTGGTGTAATGAAAAAAGGTGAAAACGTTATCTTCCAACCTGCTGGAGCTTCCGGAGAAGTTAAATCTATCGAAATGCACCACGAAGTATTTGATATTGCTGAACCTGGTGACAACATTGGATTCAACGTAAGAGGTGTCGGTAAAAACGATATCAGAAGAGGAGACGTAGCTGGACACACTGATGATGCTCCTACTGTAGCAAGAGAATTCAAAGCACAAATTGTTGTTTTACAACACCCTGGTGTTATCACCGTTGGATACACTCCTGTATTCCACTGTCACACCTCTCAAGTAGCATGTACTTTCTTAGAATTAATGCAAAAATTAAACCCTGCTACTGGTGCTGTTGACGAAGAAAACCCAGACTTCTTAAAAACTGGTAATGCAGCTATTGTTAAAATCAAACCAACTAAACCAATGTGTCTTGAAAACGCAAAAGAAATCCCACAAATGGGTAGATTTGCTATCAGAGACATGGGTCAAACTGTTGCAGCCGGTTTATGTATTGAAATTACTGAAAAACAATAAATTGTGTTGAAAGTTGTGTTTAAGTTTTACACTTAACACTTTCTTTTCTTTTTTTGTATTTTTTGGAGGATAATTAATGAATCAAGCAAGAATTAAGCTTACAGGAACAGATCCGGAAAAATTAGCATATGTCTGTGATCAACTCAAAAATATTGCTGAAAGAACTGGAGTTGATTTATCCGGTCCTATCCCATTGCCTACTAAAAAATTGGTAGTGCCTACAAGAAAATCACCTGACGGTGAAGGAAAAGCTTCTTGGGAAAAATGGGAACTTAGGATTCACAAACGTTTAGTCGGTAATATTTAGATTCCTCTAAATATTTCCTTGATATAATCATAAAGCCGAGATAGTCTAGCCTGGTAAGGCGCGGGACTTGAAATCCCGTGGAGTTTCTCCGCCTGGGTTCAAATCCCAGTCTCGGCGTTTTTAATAATTTTTGATTTTTTTTATAAAAAATGGAGTATTTTTTTAATTTGTTTGTTGGCCGAGGTAGTCTAGCCTGGTAAGGCGCGGGACTTGAAATCCCGTGGAGTTTCTCCTCCTGAGTTCAAATCTCAGTCTCGGCGCTATTTCTTTTTAAAACAAGTTTTTTAATTTTTCATCAAATTCATCCAAATTTGAAACTATATCTTTTTTATCCAGTTCCTTGATGTGAGGCCTTTTAATCATTATGAGAGATATATCTTTTTGATTTGAAGCTTCAATTTTTTCGATAACCCCACCTATTTCACCGCTTTCCTTTGTTATCATTGCACTTGCATCATACTTTTCAATTAAATCGATGTTTTCCTTTAAGCTGGCGGCACCTTTCATGGGGATGATGTGGTCGGATTCGATTCCTAACTTTTCACATTTTTCAAGGGACTTTTCAACTTTCAATATGCGGGGATAAAACCTATCCTTTGAAACGTTTTTCAGCACGTCTTCCATTGTGTTTGCTCCTGCAAAATGCAAAATGTTTCCTTCAGGAATCTCTTTTGATATGATTTCGCCTGCATTTTCAAATGATTTTGCATAGATTATATGTGACGTATCGATGTCTTTAAAATTCAGCGGCGGCCTTTCAAATCTGATGTAGGGTATTTTACAGATTTTAGAAACGCTTACGCTTGTTTGTGTAATGTGTTCGGCAAAGGGATGTGTTGCATCAATCAGCAAATCAAAATCAGAGCTGTTTATTATTTCAATTATCTCATCCTTTAAAAGAGGCCTTGCTATCGTTTCATCACTTCCGGCTTCAATGGCCAGTCTTGATCCATACTCCGTTGTGGTTGTAGTCAGGATATGCGTGTCATAATTATTCTTCAGGTGTCTGATTATTTCAGTGGAGTCTTTTGTTCCTCCCAGAAGGAATACGTTAAGCTTTTTCATCCTATCACTTTTTTCATGATTTTTTCGGTTATGATTATTGTAAATGCAACTGCTGCAATAATAATCCAGTCAAACAATCCGATTGCTGTTGTTTTAAATATAATCTGCAGCTGCGGTATGTAAAGTATCAGGATTTGAAGGATTAATGACATTATTATTCCAATATAAAGGTATTTGCTTGAGCTTTCGGAATTTGCCTTGCAGTTATATGCATTGAATAACTGGTATACTACAAACAATGTAAACGCAACGCTCATGGCCCTGGTGCTGTTTGTTGAATTCAATTCATAAACAAATACTCCTATTGTTCCCACAGCCATTACGATACCTGATATGAATATTTTAAGCAATACGTTTCTATTTAAAATGTCTCCAGTTTCGGGATTTCTCTCCATTATGTCTTTTTCGCCACCTTCAAGACCCAGAGTCTGTGCCGGAGGCCCGTCCATTACTATATTAATCCACAGTAGCTGTGCAGGGTTAAACGGCATTGGCAGGGACAGGATTGACGTGCCTATTATCGTCAGTATTGCCCCCACATTGGTTGATACCTGGAATTTTACAAATCTCTTTATGTTGTCGTAGATTTTTCTTCCTTCTTTTATTGCTTTTACGATTGTTGCAAAGTCATTATCCTCTATTATCATGTCTGCCGCTTCACGGGCAACATCCGTACCGTTACCCATTGCAACTCCAATTGATGCTTTTTTAAGTGCAGGAGCGTCATTTACTCCGTCTCCAGTCATTGAAACTATATTTCCCCTTTGCTTTAAAGTTTCAACTATTCTCATTTTTTGGGTTGGCCTGACCCTGGCATAGACCTGTATGTCTTCTGCAATTTTAAGGTATTCTTCATCGCTTAATAAATCCAGTTCATCTCCGCTTATTACTCTGCCGGTGGTTAGTATTTCAAGGTCTTTTGCAATGGCGGTTGCGGTTTTTTTGTGGTCTCCGGTAATCATCACCACTTTAATTCCTGCCTTTTTACAGTCCATTACGGCTTTTTTTGCACTTTTTTTGGCAGGATCAATTATTCCCACAAGACCTGTGAGGATGAGATTTTCCTCATCGGGATTTTCATCCTTGTTTTTGTATGCAAAGCCTATCACCCTCAAAGCATTATCGGTCATTTCATTAATTTTTTCACCTAGTGTTTCCTTAATTTCAGGGGTGATTATTTCAATACTTCCATCATTATCTATGTATTTGCATTTGGATATTATTATTTCTGGAGCACCTTTTGATAAAATAATATTATTTTCACCTTCACACGTATATTCGGTGGTCATTATTTTACGGGAACGGTCAAGTGGAATTTCATTAACCCTGACATGGGATTTGTTTTCAGTTTCGCTGTCCTTAAAATGTTTTAATATGGCAATGTCTGTTGAGTTTCCGATTGATTCATTTTCCTTTACTATTGCATTGTTGCATAATTTTCCTATGAGTGCGGTTTTTTTGCTGTTGTAATAAAATGAGTCGGTAACCGTCATTTTATTTTTGGTCAGTGTACCTGTTTTATCGCTGCATATGAC
>CACYVR010000194.1 GCA_902777885.1 uncultured Methanobrevibacter sp. | reverse complement strand
GGAACAGCTAAAAGAATTTCCCTTAAAAGAGTAAAGAACAGACTGTATACTCCCTTTCCAATTCCCTGATAGAAAAAGCTTGATGCTATACCTATACCTATAAATGTCAGGCAGGGACAGACTATTTGCAGGTATTCTGCAATTCCCGGGATTAAATTAGCGGTTTCGGGAGTATATGCAAACATCGTAGCAAGAGGAGTTGCAAACACTACGATAACAGCACTTATTAAAAATCCCAATGCGATTCCAAGCTTTGAACCGTACTGGTGTGTTCTTGATAAGTATTCTCCATTTCTGGCACCATAATTGCTTCCGGATACTGCTACAACAGCAGATCCGATAGCTGTAAGAGGCATTATTGCAAAGAGGAATAACCTTTGGCCTGATGAGAATGTTGCAATTGCATAATCTCCGCCGACCTGTGTAATCAGCAACAGATAGACTGACATTGCAATGGCCATAAGCATCATATCAAGAGAGGATGGAATACCTACCTTTAAAATGTCTCTTGCCATCTTTTTGTCAAACTCAAATCCTTTAAGCGTAACATGAACGTAAGTGTCCTTTTTAATTAAAATCCAGTATAAAATTACTGCAGCAGCTATTGCAGCACTGATGATTGTTGCAAGGGATGCTCCGGCAGATCCTAAGCCCAATGTGTAGATAAAGATTGGATCTAAAACTGCATTCAATATGACCGTAACGATAACGGCATACATTGCTCTTTTCATGTCTCCTTCTCCACGAAGAATTCCGCTTGAACCGTTTGACAGCATCAATGCAATAAGGCCTAAAAAGAGCGGGGTTGAATATGCATCTGCTTCAACAAGGGTTTGGTCTGATGCTCCATAACTGCTTAAAATCATATCCTGGAATAATATGAAAAATAATGATAATATAATTGAAGCGACTATAAATATGATTAATGAGTGTGTTGCAGACTGGTTGGCCTTTTCGTGATTTTTAGCTCCAATAAAACGGCTTATACTACTTGTTGCACCGTTTCCAAGTCCTACACTTGCACCGTTAAGCACCATGAATATCGGTGTTACAAAACCTATTCCTGCAATGGCCTCCTGACCCAAGCCCGCTACCCAGATACCGTCAATGATGTTGTATGTAGCAGTTAAAATCATTGAAATCATGATTGGGAGTGCCAATTTTCTTATTGCAGTTTCCGGTTCTCCGGTCATTAATTCAATATTATCATTAGCCATGATAGAATATATGGATGTGATGGTATTAGTCTTTCTAAAAAAAGAAAAAAGAAAATTAACTTTAATTAGACATTGATTACAATGCCACTAAGACGCTTATAATATAACTTCTTCAGGAAAATTTAAATAATCGAAAATCCGTCTTCAAAATCCCAAATTTTAAATTCAGACTAGACATACTTAATTTTTCCACTTAGTGTCATATCACAGCATTACGGCATCAATACCCTTTAAAAAAATATTTTCACCACTAAATATATAAATGCTTGTGTATAAATTATTATTAAATAAATTTTTTGGTGAGAGACATGGATGAATGGAAAGTAGGAGATCCTGCAGACTGGGGAGACCATGTGGGAGTTCCCGACACCAGATACATGGATTACTTAAAAGAAGATGATGAAGAAAAAGACGAAGAAGTTGAGGATTTCAGATTCTCTTTCACCCAGTTTCATGGAGGATTCAAAGCCCAGAACTATGACATTGCATTCAGTTTTCTGCGTGAAGCATTTGAAATCTATCAGAACCTGAGTTCAAGACAAAAAAAAGAATTAAGCGACAATCCCTTTTTACACAGATATGTGGTTGAACTATGCTCAAACATATATAACCTAGGGGATGAAAGGCAAAGTGTGGCTTTAAATATCATTAAAACGCAAAATATACCTGTTGTCGTCTGCAGCAACTGCGGTAAAATCTATCCTGATTACTGCAATTACTGCAACAGCTGCGGAAAGTCCTTTGAAAAGTCACCGGAAGAGGAACTTATTGATAAAATTAGTAAAATTTTAGATAAAATTGTATATGATAAATCCGCAGTTAAACCCTTAGCTGAAAGAACACTTATTTTAATGAAGTCAAATGACTCAATACTTGTAAATATTGAAGAGATTGACCTGATGAATATAGATTTCACTTTTGAAAAGAAACATGAATACTTCACAACCCAATATATATGTCTTTTCAGCCAGGAATTTCATGATTTAAGAATATTTGAAGAATTTGGTGTTAGAAACGACCACAGCAGACTGCTTGAAAATGAAACCTTTCAAAAGTCAATAAAAGACACCGAATACAGAACCGGTTTCAGTTTCAAGGAATTGAACGGAGGATACGGAGACAGACTGGACGATAACCGCTTTGATTTTGTATTTACAGATGAAATATGTATTACTGCAATATTTGATATGCATAACGGCCATAGGGCAGTCTTTGATGTTGATTTGGATAACTTAAAGCTCAGCAAAGATTATGATGAGTACAACTAGGAATTAATAATTTAGATATGAAAAATTAATGGAGTTAAATTATGGCAATAGAATTGAATGAGGAACAAAAGACAGTAGTTGAATATTCAGGCGACAAGTTTTTAAGCGTTCAGGCAGGACCGGGTT
>CACYVR010000193.1 GCA_902777885.1 uncultured Methanobrevibacter sp. | reverse complement strand
AGATGAGTCGATTATTGCATTAAACTTAAAATATGATTTAGAGGATTTAGGGTATAATGTAATAGATACTGTAGATAATGGTAATGATGCAATTTATAGTGCCGTTGAATTCCGTCCAGACTTAACAATTATGGATATTAACCTTAAGGGTGATGTGAATGGAATTCAAGCTGCCAAAAAGATTTTGGCATTGGATTTGGCGGTTATTTACTTGACTGCAAACTCTGACGACATCACATTTAATGAAGCCGTATCCACATCTCCAGCGTCAGCATTCATTCCAAAACCATATAACATTAGTACTCTATCCAAAAATATCGCTTTAGCCATCAATCGTCAATCGGTTGAATCCGAAAAAGTAAATGAGGCTAGAGGAATAGCAAAAGAGAAAAATAAACCTCAGGAAGATACTTTACAAATTGAGGGCAGTGAAACAAATCTGATCGAATCGGAAGATAAAGTTACAGACTATCAGAACTATTTGGAGTACAGTGATTTACAACAAAAGGCTAAAGAGGAGTATAAGCTATCAGACAATGCCATTAAGCATTATGAATCCAAAGACATAGACTCAAAACAAAAAATTCTTGTTGTTGAAGATGAATCGATTATTGCATTAAACTTAAAATATGATTTAGAAGACTTGGGTTATGATGTTATCGAGCATTGATGGACATTAATTTAAAAGGGAATGTGGATGGTATAGAGGCGGCTGATGATATAAGTGAAATGGGAATTCCAATTATATTTTTAACTGCAAACACTGATGATTTCACCACATTTGAAGCACTGAAAACCATACCATATGGTTATTTATCCAAGCCATATACGATTAAGGATTTGCAATTAACCATAGGCATGGCTCTTAAAAAACATGAGGAAGATGTTAAGACAATCATTAAAACTGAAAATAAAGTTTCCGAGAAGAATAAGGAACTCATCATTGAAAAAACGGATGTTGCCATCATTCTGGTTTTCAGTTTAATTCTAATTTTTGAAAGTATTTTCCAGCGAAATGCCACCTGGCTGCAATGGATTTTGTTCATTCCCTCTGCAATAATGATATTTCTGGCTCTTGTTAGCCTTAAAACGCCAGACCCTGTTGAAGAGTGGGAGATTCCTCCATTTGTCACATTGATTGTTCCGGCACATAATGAAGAGCACACAATTGCAGAAACAGCAACTAGTCTGGCATCTATTGATTATTATTACAATGGCGAAATTAATTATGAGCTTATTGTCTGTAATGACGGTTCAGAAGATAGGACTGGTGAGGAATTAGCCAAATTAAAAGATAAATTCCCTCATTTAAGAATTATCACCCGTGTTCCGCCACGTTCAGGTAAAGGTAAAGGATTTGTATTGAATGATGCCCTTGAAATTTCTAGAGGAGAAATTGTTGGGGTTTTTGATGCGGATGCAAAAGTGGATCCGGATTTTCTAAGCATTATTATACCCTACCTAAACGATCCGGATGTTCAGGGTGTTCAGTCCCGTATTAAGATGTATAATAAGGATGAAAATTGGCTTACTCATATGCAGCATGTTGAATTGGCCGGTTTCGGTAATATTGTTCGTGCTAAAGACATATTGGGTAAGGCAGGATTTTTAGGCGGTAACGGACAGCTTGTAAAGAAGGATGCCATCTATGATGGTGGAGGTTGGGACGGTTTTGCAATTACTGAGGATTTAAACTTGAGTGTAAAGCTAATGATTGAAGGCAGTGCAATTCGTTACTGTGGTGAAACTTGGGTTTATCAGGAGGCTGTTCCAACATGGAGACAATTGTTCCGTCAAAGAGCGCGTTGGGCTATCGGTAATTTTGAAACATTATTCATATATGGAACAAAAATCATCAAATCGCCAATGCCTGTTTTCAGAATGTTCGGCGTTTTGGAACATGTAGCATTTTATGGCCTAAACATGTTGGTATTCTTTGGTTTCATCGTATTTGCACTTAACCTCATCGGATGGGTATTTTTTGATCATGTTACTGTACTTAGAATGGATGCACCATTAATTGTTGGAATTCTTTCTGCATTCGGTTTCTTCCCTGGAGCAGTCATTACTTTAACCCGTGATAAAGTAGGTTTCTTTGAACTTATCTATGGGGTCATCGGTTATTGGCTTTATTGTTTCCATTTAATTCCTTTATTCTTCATTACTGTATATCAGATGTTAACCAGAAAGGAAAGAACTTGGGCTAAAACTGTGCACACCGGAGATGATGAAATGGATGGAATAGTCAATGAAGATATTCCGATTGGCGAAATTGAGGGCAAATAGTGGGGTGAAATGATGATATTAAGGGAAAAATTTGCTTATATTATATTGATATTTATCTTATTTACTTTTGTAGTTAGTTTAGGTTCAATTAACAATTTTTTAAGTTTTCAAACAGATAAAACCGTTCAGTTTGATGAGTCCATCTATGTGGTGCCTCATCATTGGAATACTACTGACGAATTGAATATGTCTGGAAAAACTGAAAATGCAATGACTAACGGTTATGTTATTTTTGATGCTTGGGATGACTGGCCTGAAGACCATATCACCTCTATATCGGAAGCTAAATTCAGAAATATGGAGGATGGAGGTTATAAGGTAATCAAGAATGAAAATTACACAGATTCTGGTGTTTCAGTTTCCAAACAGTATTTTTCCAATCCTTCAAAAAACACAAACACATCCTGGAAGCATATGGGTGTGAATTATGTATTTCCTAAACAGGATAAGAATTACGCAATTCAGGTTCATTACTTTACAACACATGATTACCACAACAAAAGCTATACAAAAGAGCTTGATGACCGTATAGAGGATATAATGGCAACGATGGAAAATAAGGAATACAATTGGTACATCTCAACATTCAACAAACTCTTAAATGGTGAGGATATAAACTGGAAATTTTTATGAGTAGGTGTTAAAAATGGAAAATGCAAATTTCAATCCTGATGAAAAAAGATTATTATTAAAAGATTATAATCATCGATTAAACAATGATTTACAAGCAGTATTGGCTTTCATCAAATTAAAAAAAAGATTTGGAATTGATGATGATGAAATTGTTACTTTTTCATGTGTTTCAATTGCATCACTTTCAGCTATCCAAAATCTTATGTATAATTCAGACAATAGTGAAAATTTAATCAGTGCAAATGAATTTTTTGAAGAGTTTATCAAAATTCTCAATGATTATTACTCTAAATTTAATTTGAGATTTTTTAATGAACTGAAAACGGATTTTTATATAGACCCTAAAAAGATTTTTCATCTAATGCTTCTCATC
>CACYVR010000192.1 GCA_902777885.1 uncultured Methanobrevibacter sp. | reverse complement strand
GGCTGCTGGTAGTTTTCCAAAATACAGCACATTGTTCTTTCAGTTGCAATAGCTGTACTGTTTAAAGTGTGCAAGGTTTGAGCATCTCCAGAACCTGCTCTTCCAAAACGGGTTTTGGTTTTTCTTGCCTGATAATCCTTACAGTTGGTACATGAAACCAGCTCTCTAAAAGCACCGGAACCTGGGAACCATGCTTCCAAGTCATATTTAATAGCTGCATTATCGTTTAAAGCAGATGATACAATAGCTATGACCTGATATGGAAGGCCTAATTTTTGATAGATTCTTTCAGTCACTTCCATTAAATGATTGTGCTGATTTCTTGAATCATCAGGTGTAGAATAGATGAACTGTTCTATCTTTTCAAACTGGTGAACCCTGAATATTCCTAAAGTATCCTTTCCGTGTGATCCTGCTTCTTTTCTAAAGCATGTTGACAATGCACAGTATCTTAACGGTAAATCTTCAGGAGGAATGATTTCATTTCTGTGAAGAGCCGCCAATGTCTGCTCAGCGGTTGCAATCAGGTACATGTCTTCATTTTCGACTTTGTATAATGTTTCATAGAAGTCACCTAATTCAGAAGTTTCAGCTGCAACTTCCCCTTTTATAAAGAATGGAGTTTGCATTGGAATATAACCTTCTGATTCAAGTTCTTCAAGAGCAAATTGAATCAATGCCAAGTTCAAATGCAAAATATCTCTTTTAAGGTAGTAGAAACGTGCACCTGCAATGCTTGCTGCAGTTTCCAAATCTGCACCGTCAATTTTATTAATTAAATCAACATGGTTTAACAATTCAAAGTCATGTTCTGGTATTTCACCATAGGTTCTGACTACTACATTATCGTCTTCAGTATCAGAAATCGGCACATCCTCGTCTATGATGTTTCCGACCTTATATCTGTAATCATCCCTGAGTTTAAGATATTCTTCATTTTTAGCACTCAATTCTTTAATTTCTGCTGCTACTTCTTTTGAACGTTGGATAACTTCTTCCAAATTACCTTCTTCTTTAGCTTTTTTAAATGATTTAGATAATTTATTTTTTTCAGATCTTAAAGAATTTAATTTTCTTTCACCTTCTCTCCATAAGGTATCATATTCTATTACTTTTTCTACATTTTCAGTGCTTCTAAATCTTTTCTTCTCAGAGTCAATAATTATTTCCGGACTTTCTCTGAATAATTTTATATCTAACACTTTTTGTCCCCATCAATTTTTTAATCACTATATAGTTATGAATCTTTTATTTTTTAAAGTTAATCCTTAACTTCCTTGTCGATTAACATTCTTCTCATTTTTGTATTGTCCAATATCTTCAAGTTATCATCAATGTCATATTTCAAATCAGCTATTAGGTTGATTTCTTCATCCCAGCCTTCTCTTTCCCTGGTTCTGATTCTTTCCCAGCGTTCATAATCCTCATCAACAGGAATTCCATTATTTTTAATGTTATCTAGGGTATTGAAAAATTTAAATTGAATATTTCCCCTTATCTCCATTAATTTATCGTATTCTGCCAGCAAATCATCAAGCTGATAAGACATTAATTTAAACTTTTCACATTCAAGTTCCAGTTTTAATCTATCTAAATCATCATTAGTCATGTTAATTAATTTGGATTTGATTTTATATAAAATAGCTTATCTAAAAAAATAAAAAGTGATGGTGAATGGATTTAAAGTAATTTTTCTTCCCATTCCTTAACTCTAAAACCTGTTAAAACAAAATCATCTCCGACAATTACAGGTCTTTTTACAAGCATGCCGTCAGTTGAAAGCAATTTCAGTTGTTCATCTTCAGACATTTCAGGACGTTTATCTTTCAGCTTCAGTTCACGATATTTCATACCGCTGGTGTTGAAAAACTTATTTAGGGTCAAATCACTTTTTTCATACCATTCCTTCAGCTCTTCATAGGAGGGATTCTCATCTATGATATGCCTTTCTTCGAATTCTATATTGTTTTCTTCAAGCCATTTTTTGGCTTTTCTGCATGTTGAACATTTTGGATATTGAACGAATAACATAATTATTAATTTGATTTTTCATCTAAAAATATTTAGTGCCAAATCTAAAAAAAAATAAGTTAAAGATTTAAGATTTAACTTATGGTAATTCTATTTGCGACATTCAAACTACTATAAGATGATGTGATAATGTATTCACCAGACATCAGATTTATATTTAAACCTGCTATGCCATTAGAATCTGTTGTTCTATTGTAAAAAACACCATTTATGTTAAATGTAATTTGCCTGTTCTGATAAGGATTACCCTGTCCGTCCAAAAGTGTTGCAGTGAATTTAGATCCATCTTTATAGAACATGTTTAAATCATTAGTTTTTAAAACAGACAATACCTTAATTTTATTTGATGTTTTAAGACCTTTATATTCAGCAGTTATAATATAATCTTTAGGTTCTAAATTAATATTGAGTTTGGCAATTCCTGAAGCATTGCTTTGGCGAGAATAAAAAACACCATTTATGTTGAATGTGACATTTTCACCTGCGCCAACAGGCCTGCCATCGTCTCCCAAAAGCGTTATATAATATTGAGAATCATTTCTATAATATTTTATCAAGTCCTTATTTCCATCCATATTGGATAAGACTGTGATTGTATTGGAATATTGTTCAGTTGAAGAAGGATTTCTTGCCGTGACAACATA
>CACYVR010000191.1 GCA_902777885.1 uncultured Methanobrevibacter sp. | reverse complement strand
AAATTTTCGCATCATACGTTCCCACATCCAAAGACTCCAGATTAATTAATGCATATCCATTAACATCAAAAACACATTCAAATATTTTTCCTCCAATGTTTACTGTTGCCTCAGCACCAGCGACCCGGCTAATCCATAAATTGTTTCCATTCACATAAATTAATCCATCATAATCATTGTTTTTGGAAAAATTTAAATTTAAAAGATTTGCTTTTGAATTAGTATTATTGTCGAGGAAACTTGTGAAATATATTGAATTATGATTTATATTTGAATTTTTTAAAGTCAGATTACCTTTAATATCATAATAAATTGCACTAGCATAGTCGGCGCGATTATCGGAGAAATGACAATCGTATATATTTGCATTACATTTGTGCAAACAAACCCCACACCCCTCCTTTGCAGAATTGCGTGTAAACCTGCATTTAACAATATCTATATTACCTCCATAAAAGGCAATAGCACCACCAAAGTTTATAGTGGTAGATACAATGGCAGAATTATTCTCAAAGCTACAATTGTAAATTTTTGCATCACAACAATATGCATCAATAACATGGCCGGAATTATCCTCGAAGCTGCAATCAGAAATAGTAATATTGCCCCAATCTGCAGAAATAACTTCATTCTTCATAGAATTACGTGTGAAACTGCATTTAACAATATCGATATTTCCGTCTTCCATATCAATAACACCACCATAATAACCGGGGGAAGTAGTGTCACTGTAATAGCAAACAGAGTTGTCTATAAAACTGCAATTGTAAATAGTACCATCAAAATCCCTGATTTTAATAGTTTGGCCATAATTATTCAAAAAACTGCAATTGGAAATAGTAATACTTCCATTTTTTGAATAAATAACGCTTCCAGTATAGTTGGCAGAATTGCCTGCGAATCTACAATTGTTAATAAAACCATTGCAGGCATGAGCATTGATAGCATCACCTGAATTATTCAAAAAACTGCAATTGGAAATATCAATATACATGATAGGACTATCACTATAATCTGAAGAGATAACTCCGTTGGAAGAATCACAATTCACAAAGCTACATCCTGAAACATGTAATTTTTCAATATTAAAAACACGGTCATAATGTGTGAAAGAAATAGCGCTACCGCAAGCATTAATGAATTGAATATCGTTTAAATATATGTCATATCCAGAACCTAACGTACTTTTTCCAATATCAAAAATCGCTGATTTATTTAAAGCGTCGATTGTGTGCCCGTTACCGTTAATAGTCAGAGTTCCAGAAATATATATTCCACTAGTCCTGAAACCTTCATTATACCTATAATCATTTTCCAAATTTATTATAGATCCTTCAGGAGCATTATTAATCTTTTCCTGTAATGCTGTGAAAGTTCCATTATCTTTTGCACCTAAAACTTCTTCATTATTCGATATTTCTAAAATTTCATTATTCGTTTCAACATTTACAGATAGAGAATCTGTCGGGACTTCTTTAAAAGATTGTGTTGTATTTTCATTTGCAGCTACTGCACTGGCAGATAGAAGCATTACAAACACTAAAAGAAGACATATTAATTTTGATTTGAATTTCACCATATTTTCACCATTTAAAGTAAAAAATCATATTATTAAAATGGTTTATTTCTTATTTAAAGAATTAAAAAAGATAATATTAAAGAATTAAATGAATCACCAACAATTAAATTATCAATTGGGTATATATTCTTCATAATATTCAACAGGATTGTTATCTCCAGTGTCATGAATTAAAATATCTTCATATTCCATTTTATTTTCAGACATATTATTTTCATAATCTGATTCATATCTTTTTGAATAATATCCGACTCTAAAATTATGCGGGCATATTCAAAAATTGTTTTATTAACACCACTGGAAGAAACAGTGGGAAATGTTAAAAACAATAATTAATAATATGAAAATCACATTTTTTAAATCCATATATGCACTGAAATCTTTTACTTTTATTCACTATAAATACATATAGCTAATGGGATTTTGTCATCTTATAATATATATAACTATATGGTTTTAAGTTGAAGCTCCTCGCCGTTAGACGACGAGGATTCACAAAACAAAAAATGGAAAATTTTACTGTTCCGTAAGTTCTACGATTTCTAGACCTCTGTTGAGGATATTAATACGAGCATTGATGACTCTATCATGATGTGCATCGTAATATATGCTCCCTAATTCACATATTTCTAATTTTTGCTGTTCGGTGGTTTATCAAATGTTGAATTATGTACTTTGATATGTCTGTAAATGCTAAATTAATAATTGTTAACAAGATTTTTGAATAATCCTCCGCATCTTTAAGCTTATACATAATACTTCCACCATTATACTCTTTCAATTCCATAAGAGACATATTAAATCTAATATTAAACAATATACTCAATGATGTTCCGATTTTTATATTCCCACATATTTCATGAAAAAATTAATAAATAAATGGAATTCAACAAACTATCAATTTAATGCACCACAAAATCAATAAAACAACACCAAAACAAACAAATAAAAAAATCAAATCTATAGTTCACGACACTGAAAATTATAAAAATTTTTCGACCCAATTTTTCCAATAACTTGACTTATCCACCACTTTTTTAAACTCCGTTAAAAATAAATATTTTAACTGAGACATGCTTGAAATGTATTTTCTAGAAATTGTTGCTTTTACTGTTCTC
>CACYVR010000190.1 GCA_902777885.1 uncultured Methanobrevibacter sp. | reverse complement strand
GGAGATTCCATTAACAGCTGATTTAGGTTTTTGGCAAAGACTTTAATTGATTTTTCCTCTGCCTTTTTAGTTAAAAAGCTTCTGATTTCACGCTCTATTGCAGGAGCTATCAATCGTTTATAGGAATCTTTAATGGCTTCTATAATTGTCGGTGTCGTATAAGGATTATATTCTATTTTTTCAGGTATTTTGGATTTGTTTTTTAGCGTATGGCGTTTGAGATACTTAATTATGGGGTCTGTTTCAAGTGTAACTTTTACCCTTATCACACTTTCCTTTTCAGCACGGTTGATTGCAAGTATCCTATGCGGCGGAATTTTCTTTAAATCCTCACTGTATTCATAGTATACATCATATTCGGATGAAATATCTTTATTTTTTACTTTGCACTCAATTTGGCCTGTATAAAAAGTATTATGCCTAATTTTTTTCCTAAAATCTGAGTTGTCTGAGATAATTTCTGCAATAATGTCTTTTGCACCTTCAACAGCATCATGCGGCGTGTTAACGTCTTTTTTAGGATTAACATAATCATCAGCTATTTTTAAAACGGATTCTTTAATGTCCTGTTTTAGAATAATATTGGCCAATGGTTCCAACCCTTTATCTTTAGCTATTGAAGCTCTAGTGTTCTTTTTACTTTTGTATGGTCTGTATAAGTCTTCAAGTTCAACTAAAGTTTCGGCCTTTAAAATCTTGTTTTTAAGCTCATCATTTAATTTGCCTAAATCAGAAATCTTTTCAATAATTTTTGATTTTTTTTCTTCAAGATTTCTAAGGTACTTTAACCTTTCATCGAATTTTCGTAGGATTTCATCATTAAGAGAACCTGTCACATCCTTACGGTATCTTGCGATGAAAGGAATAGTATTTCCCTCGTCAATCAAGTGAATTACTTTTTTTACCTGCCAGGGTTTAAGATTCAGTTCCTGTTGGAGTGCTTTTGTTATCATTTTAGCTGATTTTTCTATTTTCTAGTTCTTCATTCATTCCCCATCTGAAGTATATTACTCCTTTAGCACCATTATCAAAAGCATATTTACCATCAGTTATTAATTCATCTGCCGGCAAATCGGTTACATTAAAATCGGACTGATATGTTTGAAGACCTATCCAGATCTTTGCATTTCCCGAAGCATAAACAAACCATCTTGTCGTATCCTTTATCCAGTCACTGTCTTCTTTATAATTTCCTTTATACATCATAGGAACTATAACGTCAACATGCTTGCTTATAGCTTTAATGTCCTGACCGTAATAATATGCATCTTTATCTCCTTCAGGCATTACTGTTGCAGAAACTGTTAAAGACGGATTAACTTCTTTCACTTTTTTTGAAAAGGTTTCAACAAACTGAGTTATAGCTTTTGTTCCATTCGGATATTTGTAAGCGTCACCCTCATATCTTATATAATCCATTTGCAGTCCGCTTACTCCTTTAAGGCCGGCATAATATTTCGCTTCTTCAATTTTATAGTTGAAATATTGTGTATCAGGCGTTCCGTTTTTCAATGGAGAAATCCAGTTGCCCGTATAGAATATTTGCATCCAAATATGAACTTCTATTCCATGGTCATTGGCCTGCTTAATCCAGTCCAGCACATCTCTCTGACCATGTTCAGTAAAAGCATATGAGTTTAAAAATATGATATTTACGCCATTTTTGGAGAGTTTATCAAAGTCTACTTTGTTCATATCTCCTGACAATACCCAATATCCATGTTTCTTTTCTCCTCCAAACCAGTCAAACAGTCCAAAGAAATCAAAATTTTTTGAAACGGACCTTTTTTCAGGCATCAAATCAGGTTGCAGGTGGTGATTTTTTGGCGGATGGTTTATTTCATAAAGTTCATTATCAACACTTAACTCCTGTGAATTATTTTCATCAGGGGATACATTAACTCCGTCATCAGCCGATACTGATGAAAGTGAAAAAATAAAAACTAGTGTTAATAACAATATTAACAATTTTTTATAAATAAATAGTCCTCCCATTTCTCCTATAATAAATGGTTTTTTATTAATCTTTTATATTCTTTATTGTTTTTTGCCATTTTTAAGAAAAATATTATAAGTTAATAAATAATGAAATTGATAGTATAAAATAATAAATTAAATTATTTGAGGTGTAACATGAAACATTTTTTTAAGATAATTTTTTTATTAATCTTATTGTTAGTTATTCCAATTAGTTTTGCTAGTGATAATGCTACTGTTGAGGATACTATTGCAATAAGTGATAATGACGAAATAATTTCTTCGAATATTTATTTTAATTCATCTTCCAGTGTTGATGGTGACGGTAGCCAGTCAAATCCATATAATCATTTGGAATCATCAAGATTAACGGATAATACTGTTGCTTATTTTTCTAATGGTGAATATCGATTGGATAGTGGTAGAGCTTTTAATAATTTAACTATCATTGGCCAAAGTCCATTAAACACTATTATTAAAGGTGATTCAAGTCAAATAAACAGTCAAGGTACTTTAAATATATATAATATTACTTTAAACGGTGTTGTTATTTATAACGGTCAAAATTTCAATGCTTATGGAGTTATTTTTGAAAACGGTGATGGAGCTTATAAAGGAAGTTATTCCAATGTTTTTGGTGGTGCCATATATTCCACTGGAGGCAAGCTTTCAATTGATTCATCTACTTTTAAAGACAACAAAGCTACTTACGGCGGAGCCAT
>CACYVR010000189.1 GCA_902777885.1 uncultured Methanobrevibacter sp. | reverse complement strand
CATTCTGCTATGATCAGCAGATATGGATTAAATTTGTGCAGACAATGTTTTAGGGAAATCGCTCCTAAAATTGGATTTAAAAAATATAATTAAGGTGTTATGATATGAGTCTTATGGATCCTCTTGCAGATGCTTTAACAAATATTAGAAATAACGAATTACAAGTGAATGACTCTTGTGTTATTTCCCCTGCATCCAAATTAATTGGAGAAGTTTTAAGCACAATGCAAAAAGAGAATTATATTGGTAACTTTGAATACATCGATGACAATAGAGCAGGTAAATTCACTGTAGAATTATTAGGTAACATTAACAAATGTGGTGTTATTAAACCTCGTCACGCTGTAAAAAAAGATGAATTTGAGAAATTTGAAAAAAGATATTTGCCAGCAAAGAATTTTGGTATTTTAATCGTCACAACTCCTGAAGGAATTATGACTCACTATGAGGCTAAGGAAAGAGGAATTGGTGGACGTTTGTTGGCTTACATGTATTAGGTGATATAATGGTAGTAGCTGCAGCTATAAGGGAAGAAATTGAAATCCCTGAAGGCGTCGAAGTTATAATTGAAAATAATGAGGTCACTGTAAAAGGACCTAATGGAGAAGACTCCAGAAAATTTACTTATCCTAATGTAAGTATTAAAAAAGATGAAACTAATGTTGTTTTGGAAACAGCATTTCCTAAAAAGAAAGATAAAGCAATGATTGGAACAACTAGAGCACACATCAACAACATGATTATCGGTGTGACCGATGGTTTTGAATATCATATGAAAATTGTATTTGCTCACTTTCCAATGACTGTAAAAGTTGAAAAAGATACTGTAACTATAGATAATTTCCTCGGGGAAAGACACCCAAGATCTGCTAAAATCGTAGGTAGTGCTAAAGTAGCAGTAAAAGGTGATGAGGTAACAATTACAGGTATCAATAAGGAACATGTTGGTCAAACCATGGCTAACTTAGAACAAGCGACTAAAATTAAAGGAAGAGATCCTAGAGTATTCCAAGACGGAATATACTTAACTAGCAAAGAATAATTGGTGATTATCATGGCTAATAAAAGATTTAAAAGACAAGAATATGCTCGTTATAAAAAACTTGGAATAAAATGGAGACGCCCTAGAGGTAAAACAAGTAAAATGAGAAGATATGAAGCAGGAAAACCAGACATGCCTGCTATTGGATACAGAACCCCTAGAGCTATTAGGAATTTACACCCTTCCGGTTATAATGATGTTCTTGTTCACAATATGAAAGAATTAGAAGCTTTAAACCCAGAAACTGATGCTGCAAGAATCAGTGCTTCTATTGGTAAAAGGAAAAAACTCTTGATGTTAGATAAAGCATCCGAGTTAGGAATTAAAGTTTTAAATAAAAATATTTAAATATGATTTATGTTTATAGGTTATGTCAATTCAGGGGTTTTTATGGAATTGGTTTAACCATTAAAGATAAAAATTAAGGGAGTTTAGATAATTTATCTAAATTTATCAGCTATGCTGAATTATGGAGGATTATATATATGAATCTTACAACTCAAAAAAGATTAGCTGCAAGCATCCTTAAAGTAGGGCTTAATCGTGTATGGATAGACCCAGAAAGAATCGAAGAAGTATCCATGGCGATTACAAGAGAAGGTGTAAAACAGTTAATTAATGATGGAGCTATTAAAGCGAAACCTCAAAAAGGTATTAGTAGCTATAGATCTAAAAAAATCGCGGAACAAAAATCAAAAGGAAAAAGAAAAGGTGCAGGTAGTAGAAAAGGGGCTAAAAAAGCTCGTACTCCTAAGAAAAAACAATGGATGACCACAATTAGAGCTTTAAGAAAAGACCTTAAAGAAATGCGTGAAGAAGAAGTCATCGATGCAACCACCTACCGTAAATTATACAAAATGGCAAAAGGTGGAGCATTCAGAAGTAAATCTTACATGAGAAACTACGCACGTGACCATGATTTAATTAAAGGAGATGAGTAAACATGGCACAAGGATCAAATTATAAAGTAGCATTTAGAAGAAGAAGGGAAGGAAAAACCGATTACGGTGCTAGAATCAAGTTAATAGATTATGAAAAATCTCGTTTAGTTGTTAGAGTTTCTAACGCTCAAGCTACTGTTCAAATTGTTGATTACACTCCTGAAGGAGATATCACTTTAGCATCAGCTGTTGGTAAACAATTAGCTAACTACGGTTACTTGGGTAATGCCGGCAACATCACTGGTGTTTATTTGACAGGTTACCTTTGTGCTAAAAGAGCTTTAGCTGCTGGTGTAGATTATGCAATTTTAGATATTGGTTTAAGATCTCCAATCAAAGGTTCTAAAATATTTGCAGCTCTTAAAGGTGCTGTTGACGCAGGTTTAGAAGTTCCTCACGGTGATTTTATTTTCCCTGAAGATGAACGTATTAGAGGAGAACACATTGCAAATTATGCTGAATCTTTAGATGATGAGGAAAAAGCTAAAAAATTCTCAAAGTATTTAGAAAGAGGTTTAGAACCTGCAGATTTACCTGAAAACTTTGATGAAACTATTAAAAAGATTGATGAGGCAGAGGAATAACTATGAGTTTTAATATTGATGAATGGGAACCTAAAACTAAAATGGGTGAATTAGTTAAAAATGGAACCATTACTGATATCGATGAAATCTTTGAAAAAGGTCTTCCAATTATGGAATTAGAAATAGTTGATGCCTTAATTCCAGATTTAGAAGAAGAAG
>CACYVR010000188.1 GCA_902777885.1 uncultured Methanobrevibacter sp. | reverse complement strand
GTCTATGTTATCAGCTACCTAGTATCAAAAAAGCCCATAAATACTAGTAACATAGAGTGTGAAAATAAATTATCATCAGTGATATGATAATAGTATAATATATATTTGAAGATATTAATATACTTTTAGTTTTTCACTCATGGCACTATCATTTTACAATGGCTATTTTCGTTTTTAATTTGATTTTTCAAAGATATTGCAGCTTCATTTGTCATGTAAAATGTTAAATCATGCTTTTTTTAATTATTTTCTGCATATCCATTATATCTGTCGATAATTATAGTAATTTCTGATTTTAAAAAATAAGAAATGAAAAGGTATTAATCAATTTTTACCCATTCATTATTTCCCATATGTTTCCAGTAGTGGCCGTCCGGAGCTAACTGAACTTCTCCGGTATAAATTGTTTTTCCGGCTTGTTGGCTGTAAAAAGCACCTTTGTCAACATTAACGCTGACATTGTCATTGGATATTGCTTCAGTGTTATTTTCAACTATTTCTAAGTTTTCTTTAACGCTGCATTTTTTAAACTCATCATTACCTTCGAAAGTAACGTTAACTGTATAATTGCCCTTTGAAACATTGGTAAGTTCTATTGCTGCTTCACCCTTGTCATTGGTCTTTACTTCCTTATCGATAACGGGTTTGGATTTGTTGTCAAGAATTTCAATGGAAATATTTTCATTTGCAAGTGACGTATTATTCAAGTCCGTTGATTTAACTAAAAATGTTGTATTTGTATGAACAGTACCAGGATTATTAAAATTTTTTGAATAGTGATGTGGTGTTAAAAAAATGGTGTGAAAGATAACTGTAATTAGTTATCTTCAAATCTTCTTCTGTCAATTAATTCTTGACGTTTACCTGGGTTCCAACCGCCTGATGCAGATTTTGCACGGCCTACCTGTTGTACGTATCCGGTAATTCTGTCATACCATTCCACATCTTCGCTTTCACCACAGGTTGGGCAGGTGTGATTTAATCCTTTCATTAAGGTTTTACATTTTAAACAGAAGCTTAAAGCTGAACTGTATGCCCAGAATCCGATATCGGATTTTCTTGCAATTTTATTTGTCAAGCTCATTAATGAATCAGGATCAGAGTATGATTCACCCATGAATGCATGGAAAATGTGTCCACCAGGGGTTAATGGATGGTATTGTTCTTCTATTTTGATTTTTTCAATTAATGATGCAGAGGTGTCTACAGGTACATGTGATGAGTTGGTATAGTAGTTAGCGTTTCCGTCACCTTGTACAATAGCTTGGTCTCCAAATTGTTTTTTATCAAGAGTTGCAAATCTGTAAGCGGTGGATTCTGCAGGAGTTTGTAATACAGACCATCTGAGTCCAGTTTCTTCTTTTAATTTATTAGCTCTTTCATTAATGTATTCAAGACATTTGATACCAAACTTGTTTGCATCAGGATTTTCAATACCTTCGCCGAATAATGAGAGCAACATTTCATTAAGTCCGACAAAACCGAATGATAAGGTTGAGTTTTGGATTCTGTAGTAGGAATCTTCAGCTACCTGTTGTTTTAAGAATGGTAAAATGTGGAAATCATTTAAACATTTTAAACCTTGTTCTCTTCTAAGCATTAAGGTTTCGGTAGCTAAATCCATGTATTCATCCAAGTATTCGAATACTTGGGATTCATCTTTGGATTGGTAACCGATTCTTGGAAGGTTTAAGGTTACGTATGCAAGATTACCTGTTCTTAAACAGTCTTGATCCCAATCACCGGTCCAGTTATCTTGTAAACAGGTTCTGCAGCCCATGTAATTAGCCATGTCTCCTCTGTAACCGGCTAACATATTTACGAAGTATGATGAACCAAATTTGGCTGATAATTCGTGAACTAAACGAATATCTTCTTCATATTCACTGGTCATTGTTTCTTCACGTAAGGTATAAATTGTATTTGGGAATAAATGAGGTTTTCCTTCGTTGTCTCCTTCAAGCAATGTTTCAGTGAATGCTCTTTGGATTAATCTGGTTTCTTCTTCAAAGTCAGCATAAGTTCCAACAACTTCTCCTTTCGGTCCGTATGCGGTTTCATCTTTTAAAAAGTTAGGAACTCCGAATTCTAATGCCATACTTGTGAATGGTACTTGTGATCCACGAGCTGCATAGGCCATGTTTAAATTATAAATAAGCATTTGAACAGATTGTTTGATTTCTTCGTAACTTCTTCCTCTTGCAAATGGTGCTACAAATACATTCCATAAAGACATTCCTTGTCCGCCGGACATGTTTTGTTGTGCTGCAAGCATAATTTCACCAGTGTGGTTCATTAAAGTTTCCATGTGGTTTGGTGCTCCTGCTATTGAAGTATGATCACCAGTACCGTCTACTTTAAGTCCGTATTTGATGAAAGTTCTGATATCGTGTTGCATACAGTTTAAAGGTCTTCCTGCAAAGAATTCTAAATCGTGAATGTGAATGTCTCCGGACATGTGTGCATCAGCTAATCTTGATGGAAGCATTTTGAGTAATGCATATTGTTTTAATGCTTCGTCTGCAACATGTTTGTGGATACTTTCAGGGTTGTGAATCATGTTAGCATTATCTCTGTTACCATTTTCGATTAAAGAGGTAATGTTATAAACTGGAATACCTAAACGAGTATAACGGCTTCTTAAATCTTCTAATCCGTATTCAATAAGTTTGGTATTGACCATTTCCCTAATCATTGGAGCGGTCAAGTACTCAACATTTAATTTTTTGAGTTCTTTCCAGGTTTCAGTTGCAATTTCAAAAGCAGTTTCTTGGCTTGCACCGGTTTCTTCAATCAATGTGTTTGCGATTTTGGATAAATCGAACGCTTCAATTGTGTCTCTTGAAGTACGTACTTTTAATTGGGTGCTTGCTAAGTATTTGTTTGCAATTTCACCGTCAATATTTTCTAAACATTCATAAACTATTTTTTTGATTTCTTTTGTAGTTATTCCATCGTATAGGGATGATACAACTGTAGCTACAATTTTATCAGATTCAAAGAATGGAGTTTCTACCATTATTAATGATTTTAATAATTTTTCATAACTGAATCTTTCTCTAATTCCGTTATTTTTTTCAACGTTAATTTTAACAGAGTTATTTAAATTATTTGCAATTTCTGAACTTTTTTCCATTTAACACACCATTTTCCATTAAATTTTGACTAGTTAAAATGAGAGATAGGGCGAACTATCTACTACTAATCACTTGATTATAATATTAGTAAGTACATGTATAAATATTGTTCGTATTGATACGAACAGAAGAACAAGTCTAAAGAGCTTTGTTTTGATTTATCACTTTCAAACAGTGAATTAATACCAAATTCTTGAATTTCCAGACGTTGTTTTAGGTATGGTGATACAGGGTATCTATTAACAAGGTCTTGAGAAATTCCAAGGTATTTTTGAACAGAACCTTTTGATACTGAAAGGATTAAATTTCCACCGCATTTTGTACATTTTCCGGTTAAAGGAATTCTTCTATATTTTGAGTTGCATTTGGTACATCTTACCTTTTGTTTGGAAAATGCTCTGGAGTTACCCATGATGTCGGGCAAGAAATGGGAGGACAATACTCTTTGAACAACATCTCTTTGATCAACAGCCCTAATCTTTTCAGCAAGTTCAATTTGAGCCTCCACCTTTTCTTTCATTGATGGCAATCGTTTATAAAGACATAGGGTAGGGCCTGAATGAATGCTTGAAGTATGGTGGGAAAACATTAATCCCTCATACTGCTCTGGAGTTCCGAGATGCTTTTCAACATTATCAATCAAATCTAAAACTTCCGCAGGCTTTAGAGGGTCTTTGGTCTTGTCGTAAAACTCAACCGGGAAGCGTTCATAGATATCCAAGTTATGTGATTCGTCATCAATTTCTTCGGGATCAATTCTTGAGGATAAAACCAATGGAGCATCCATACTTCCTCCTCTTGTATTCGGTAAGTAAGTCTTTGAAAAGTTAATTAAAGCATCTAAAAGCAGCATTACTGCATCTTCGTCACTGTCACAATTCCTACGTTTTGCAGAGTGGAAGTAAGGATGAGCATAACAACCTAGAGCTTTTGTAAAACCAACAATTCTGCCTAAAACTCCTGCGGATGTATGCGGAGCGAGTCCTGCAATCAAATGACCAATCAAATCAGTTTTGGTTTTTACATTATAGAAACTTTCCATTCCATAAAATTTGACTAATTCATCATCAATGAAATGGGCGGTATTGACCAGGTATTCTGCACAATTGTTTGAAATAACAACGTCCTGAACCTTAAGTTCAATAATCTGATTTTCATTTTCAATAGGTTTTCCATAACAGTCATGTTCATAACCCATTTCCAAGAGTTTTTCAACACTGACTCCAATTTCTTTAGGAATAAAATGGGTTAACGGTAAATCTGTAGAATCGTGACGTATTGTACCGTCTTTAAATGTGAATACCTCATTTTTAGCTCTTAATAATCCTTTTTCTAATGGTTCTGGAAGTTTAGACTCTGAAATCATACCTACAACAGCTTTAAATTTATCAACTTTTCTCACATTAACATTATCGGATGCCTTTTTGAGCATTGAGGATAAGTTTATTTTTTTGTTTTCAGGTTTTCCCTTTTCAGTCGGAGCTCCGCATTTAGGACAGATTGAACTAAATGACATCAGTCTGCAGTCAGGATTGGTACATTTCCTTCTTGATAATTCAACTTCTATTGTACCTTTTTTAGCTGCATTTGCAACAAGTCTTTGGGATCCACCATAATTTCCAATCGGGAATAATCCGTGAGGTGCAGGTTTCATTAGCCTTTCTTTTGATTTTTCCGGTCTGCCTACACGGGTACCGATATATGCGGGAGCTTTGTTTTTAATTTCTATTTTTGTTATTTCATTTAAAGCTTCAATAGTTGTATCTTTTTTAGGTAATCTCTCTGTTAATGTTGCAAGAAGTGCATATGAGTTATCTGCATCTATTATAATCTGGTCATCCCGTACGATATGCGGTACACCAATCATTTCAAGTGTTCTTTTAGGATAGGATAATTTTAATTTGATTCCTTTATTAATATCATAGCTATCTTTGCATTCCATCAGCAAATCATATAATGCATTCAAATCTTCAATCGTCACGTCATTATAGCAAAATGTGTATTTTGGATGAAGAGGGATATTGTATTTTTTGGATAATGCAAAGGCTTCTTTTGAAGACGGCCTAAATCCAAATCGTCATCTTCGGAGTAATTTTCACTTTCTTTTAAAAGCCCAATCCACCATTCTTCACACCATCCTGATGGATATAACGGTTGGTTATTTCTTAGGAATTCACCAAATGCAACCAGCATGTCTCCTAAAAATAGGATTTCCACAACATCTTTTTTAAGTTCCCTGGCCTGTTTGACACTGTTTATAACTACAACATCGCCATTTTTTAGTTTAACGGTAGGTGCTTCAATTGAATCTACAGGAACTACACAATTTCCTTTACCGGGATATTCAATTTTAAGCTGTGTCCCGACAGCCAGAAACTCGAGCAATGCCATTGTGGCCGGGTGAACACCCATTGTAGCAAGACCGGTATTTCTTGATCTGCCGTATCTTAATCTGAAACCTCCTTTTTCAGAAGGATGGCCTAAAACTGGTCTGCCGCCAATAATGTCCTGAATATATTTAGGTTCGTGAACAATTTCAGATTCTTCAGATGAATCGGAAGATTCTTCGCTTTTAGGTTTGGAATATTCAGTAAGCCATTCCCAATTAAGGCCCAGGGTATTGGATATTTTGTGAATTTTTTTAGATTTCTGAATAACTCCTTCAACCATAGCCAGTAATGCTCCGCCACGAATGTTATTTGTCTCTACACGTTCTAAATCCCTGTGTGATACTTCAACAGCATCGGTCTGTTCACCTGTAACTTCAACAGGAATGTGGTTTGCAGCAAATCTTACCTCTTCAGGCGTTGGAGAGTATTGGAGATTGGTAACTTCAGATTCGTAGAGTTCAACTTCTTCAACATAACGTTCTATTTCATCTTCAATTGGTTTGAACGCTTCAATATTGATAGCCCTTCTAATTTTATCTCCAAGTAAAACTGCAAGTGCAGCAGCAGTACCTCCAGCACTCCTGATAGGTCCTGCAAAATAAACGGCAATATATTTTGATGAATCTGGATTATCTTTAATTTTAACTTGTGAAATACCTTCTAGGGGAGCGGCCACCACTCCTTCTGTTAAAATTGCCAAGGCAGTTCTTAAAGCTTGGTCGCATCTCTGTTCTTCATCATAATCTGCTTTTTCACCAGTCAATTCAAATTTGGAAGATGCGATTTCTGCAGCAATTTCAAAAGCGACTTCTTCCCTGGACATATCTTCTTCTAATTCCTTAATACGTTTAGCTACACCTTCTGGACCAACAAGCCCCTCAACTCTTTCAGCTAAATCCTTTGCTAATGGAACTTCAGTTTTTGTCTCAACATCCAGTCCTTTAGAGCGAGCTTCATTGGCTATTTCATATAATGCATGTGTTTCTGCTTCCAATCTATCAAAATAATCCATAATATCGCCGTGGTTTTTTTAAAATGAGTTAGTTATTATATGTATATTTCGGACTATATTAAATTTAGGGAAGTGCACATCTGTGAAAAAATAAACCATTTATATATAAAATTTTATCATAAATAAAGGTTTAAATATTTTAAAAAAGAAATGTTAATTTTACATAGACTGTCGAACTTTAAAAATTTTTCATTGCTTTTAGTGGTGATAAAATGGCTGATGAACCAGTAAATAAATTATATGGAAATAAAATGAAGTTAGATTTTACTAAATTAGGTAAGAATTCTAAAAAAGAATCTTCAACTACTGTTGAAGTAAAAAAAGAAAATAAAAAACCAGTTCCTGAAGCTATGCCTAAAGTTGAAGAAACTGTCGAAGAACCTGTTGTTGAAACGGTTGAAGAGGTTGTTGAAGAACCTGCTGAAGTAGTTGAAGAGGAAGCTGTTGAAGAAGAGGTTGTTGAGGAACCTGTTGTTGAAGCGGTTGAAGAGGAAGCTGTTGAAGAAGAGGTTGTTGAAGAGCCTAAAGATGATGATTCTGATGTAGCTCAATTAAAACAGGAGTTAAAAGATAAAGAATCAAAATTAAAAAATCAATCAAATGAATTGAATTATTTGACTAATACTATCATTCCTGATCTTAAAAAAGAAAATTCTAGTTTAAAATCTGTAAAAGTTGAATTAACCAACGCTTTAGATAAAACTTCTAGAAAATATTATGATCAGCTTGATATCAATGAAGATTTAAGTAATCGTATTGGTGAGTTAGGTGCAGACAATGCAGTTAGCAAAGCAAGAAGCGATAGGTTAGAATCCGAATTGCAAACAATTAAAGATGACTATGAAGAAAAAATTAAATCTTTAGAAGTTGAAATCAGTAATTTGGAAGCTTCCGGTGTTGGTGATTTAGAAAAAACAAATCAAAAGTTAAAAGATGATTTAAAATTATCAAGTGATGAATTAGATGATGTTAAAAAACAAAATGAAGAACTCAAAGCTGAAGTTGATGATTTAAGAAAAAAACTCATTGAAATGGGTAATTATAAAGAAGAAGTGGATGAAAATGCTAAAAAATCCATTGACAAATTAAAAGAAGAAATGGTATCTCTTAAATCTGAATTAAAAATTAAGCAGAGTAATTATGATAAGTTATCTAATGAATCTCAAAAAACTATCGCTGATTTAAGAAACCAAATAGATAAATTAAAAAGTGATTCTGAAAAGCAATCTGCTAAAGGCGGATTCTTTGACAGATTTAAATAAGATGATTAATAATAATCATCTATAAATTCTTTTTTTATGAAAAATGATTCTTATTTTATGGAATTAGCTATTAAGGAAGCTCAAAAATCTTTAGATGAAGGAGGCATTCCAATCGGTGCTGTCCTTGTCA
>CACYVR010000187.1 GCA_902777885.1 uncultured Methanobrevibacter sp. | reverse complement strand
AGCGGGGATTTAAATACTCACTTCATTGACGACTACAAAAAAGGCATTGAAACTGAAATGGCGAATGTTATTGCAGAAGATTTAGAAATTGTGAACAAACTAAAATCCACATTCATGCCTGGTAAAAAAATTGCAGCAATTTCCGCAGCAGTAGGATCTTATCAAAATCAGGCAATGACACACATGGCTAAAAAATAAACTGATGGGATAAAAATGCAAAATGAAATAATTAATATATTGAAAAGAGAGGAAAAGTTTTCTGAAAATACCCTTGAAGAAATCAGTGCAGTTGAAATTAATGATTTTGCAGATATTATTAAGGAAGTTGGTCAGCAGGAAACTGAATACTTAAGCAGAACTGAAATTCTGGACAATCTAAACACAAAAACCATCGGAAAGGAAATATACATTTTCAATGAAGTGATGTCCACCAATACTGTAGGAAAATTCCTATCAGAAAATGGCGTTGAAAACGGAACTGTCATTCTTTCTGAAAAACAAAGTGGTGCTAAAGGAAGGCTTGGAAAACATTGGGAATCCCCATTGGGAGGAATTTGGTTATCCCTTATTGTAAAGCCTAAAGTAGACCACTCAAAAATCCCTATGATAACACTTGCCACAGGTGTTGCAGTTGTTAAAACCCTTGAAAGGATAGGAATTGAAAACGCCGAAATCAAATGGCCAAATGATGTTATGATTAACGGCAAGAAAGTTTGCGGAATCTTAACCGAAGCAATTACCAAATTCAATACCATCGACAGTGTTATAATCGGAGTCGGTATTGATGCTAACTTCAATGTGGACGTACTTCCTGAAGAATTGAGGGAAGGAACTACAACCTTGGGCAGGGAATTAGACCAGAAAGTTAATGAAAATGAGGTAATTAAATGTTTCCTAGAAGAATTTGAAAAAATAGGCATTCTATTTGAAGAAGGAGAATTTGAAAAAATCCTTAAGGAATGGAGAAGATATTCATATTCAATTGGAAAAATTGTTGAAGTAAGAGAACCTTTCAGCAAAACCTATGATGCCTATGTTTTAGGAATCAGCAGAGAAGGTGCTCTAGTTGTTGAAAAAATTGATGGAACCTTAGAAAAAGTAATATCCGGAGAATGTATTATTAAAAATTAAATACAATCTCCCTACATTTATCTTCATTAATAACTAATTTCTCCAAGTTATTGAATGAAGATACTATTTTTTTATTTAATTCAGCCAAATCCAAATTAAAAGCATCACTTGTTGATAAATCAAATCTTATTGTAGCAGATGCACCTGGCATTGAAACCGGAGGAATTGTAATTATTCCGTGTTCTTTTAATAGAATAAAGGAAAATACATAAGCCACATCATCATCAGATAAGTCATGTGATACTTTAAGTTCACTAGCCAAATCACCTGGAGTAATCATTACACCAGTAGGAGTAGTTTTAAAATTATTAAAATTCTGATTCAATAAATCCAAAAGCTCATCTTTTCTTGAAAAGCTTTTGATTAGATTATCACCGTTGAAATTTTTAATACCATTTAACATAGCAAGAATTGCAGGAGGCTGAGCCTCAAGACCGAATTGATTTACCTTAACTTTAATTTCATCAATCAAATCGCTTCTTCCTGCCATCAACCCACCTCTTGGACCGGGCATTAATTTATCAGTACTTGTTATTGAAATATCTGCACCCAAATCACATGCTTTAGGTTGGTTGAAAACTACAGTCCTCAGTCTTGCTCCTGAAGCATCATCAACCATTACAGGAATATTCCTTTCATGAGCCATTTCAATAACCTTCTTAAAGTTTTCCAAATCAATGACCTTATGATCCATTGTTGAACCTGTAATGACAACAAGGGAAGTGTTTTCAGGTATTGTGAACTCATCAAAATTATCGGTTTCACTATAATTAGCATTGACTAAAGCACAGCTTCTTGGAATAGATGGATGTGCAGGCAATTCTGCCAAATAATGAACTACATTAGTATTTTCACTTACAAGAGCCAAAATTGTTGCAAGTATTCCAGAGGAAGTTCTGTTCAAAGGAAGAACTTTTTCGCCACCCATATGTTCAATACCGACACTCTGAAGTTCCTCTTCAAAGATAGCCGGTCCCACATAAGTTTCCAAAAGATTCAATTCTGAAGGGCTTGCAATAAATCCTCCGGACAAACCGGTTAAATCATACAGTGAATCGCGAGATTTATTTAAAACCCAATCTTTAATTATGGATAAAGCGTTTTCCCTTTTTTTAACTTCATCTAGAGAATTATTGACAATCATTTATGAATCATCCAATTCAATTTTCATGTCGCCGAAAGCTTCAATGAAAGGTTTTAAATCTTTTTCAGTCATTGGGATTGAAGTGTACTGTTCCTCTTCAGGTTCTTCATAGGAATATTCAGCGTCAAGAACTTTACCTTCAGGAGTAACCCAAATCATTAAACTGTCACTGACAGTATCTGATTTTTTGGTTGGCGGGAAAAATATTTCAAAAGAAGTTCCTAATTGAGAAAAGAATTTTTCTTTTTCTTCTTCGCTTTTATTACATTTTTTAATTTTCCTAATTCTTGATTTTAATCTTTTTTCTGCAAGTTCATTTAAATCTGACATTTTAAAAACTCCAAAGTTTAATTAATAATTTTAAAAATTATAATATATATAATAACATTCAATCATATAAACTATTGCCTTTGCTGTCCATCGCCACAATAAGCGGTCCGAAATCTTTAACTTTTAAATTCCAAAT
>CACYVR010000186.1 GCA_902777885.1 uncultured Methanobrevibacter sp. | reverse complement strand
GATGGAAAATGAAAGCAGACATCCAATCTCCAGAAGGAAAAATCTACTACAAAAAAAGAGCAAATCTAAACGAAGCACATTTTGGACTACTCAGAAACGCACGTAATTTCCAAAAACTAAACCGAACAGGCATGAAAAATGCAGAAAAAGAATTAACCATACGCTCAATCACATAACATACAAAAAATACACGAAAAACTAAATGCAACACTCATTTAAACAAAAAAACAAACAAATAAAAACACATATCCAAACAACAAACACAAAATAAACAAGCCATCAATCAATTAAAATCAACCATTAAACAACCTAAAAATTCTAAAAAAAAGTAACGAAGTGAAATTTCAAGTGTAAAATAACTCCTGAAACCCCTCAAATCTAATTCTAAGAGCAAAACCTTTTAATAAAAATTCAATCCAAAAATTGAATTATTGGACGAACTCTTCATTTGATTTTTTCATGTTCCAAATTAAAAACTCCCATATATCTTATTGCTAAAATCTCTTTAAAATATCAGCATCATGTATTTACAATAACGATAAAATTATTTTATATGAAATGTAAATGTGATACTATGGAAGTTTCAGATGAAATATTAATAGAGATTGCATATGTGCAGATTTCAAAACACAGAACAGAAGTAATGAAATATCTAAATGGAAAATTAAAAATGCCTTCTCAGATAGCCAGTGATGTGGATGTTGTTCAAAATCATATTTCCCAAATCCTCCGCCACTTAAGAGAACATGGTCTTGTTGAATGCGTTAATCCTCAGGCCAAAAAAGGCAGACTGTACAGATTAACTGAAAAAGGTAAAATCGTAAGTGATAATCTGACGTTGCTTGACTGATTTTTAAAGGATTGATTTCATGGGCAGGGAGTGGCAGATAGGTGATCCTGTCGATTATACAACTGACGGCTGGATGGATGCTCAAAATTGGACGGGAAACCGCTATGATGGGGAAGATGAGTCCGAAAGCAGTTCTAAAGATTCTAAAAACGAGGAATATTCAAAAAAGGCTTGGGATTATTATAATGATTTTAAGGAAGAGGAAGCCCTCTACTATATCAATCGGGCATTGGAGTTGAATTCCCGAAGTTCAAGGGACTGGAACATAAAAGGAATCATCCTGAACAGCCTTAAAAGATTTGATGAATCGCAAAAGTGTTATGACAGATCCCTTCAGCTGCGTCAAAGCGTTGTGGTATCTGACAATAAGGCAAGAATGCTCTCCAAATGGGCATTTAATTTACTTGAAGAGTCCAAAAAAGTTCCAAATGGATTGGACATCTTATATGAAGCACGTGAAAAAATTTTAGAAGCGATAAATTTACTTTCCAGTGAAAACAATGAGAGAGATTTGGATCTTTTCATTAAAAATAGGGACAGCATAGATTTTTATATCGGATATGAAAAGGAATTTCTAAAATGCATTGAAACATTAAAAGGCTATGACAAATCTGAATTGTTTACGATTACTGGAATAAAATCATATAAAAAATTGGGTCCGTATGTGTCTTTAAAGCTTGTAAAGGAGAGTGAAAATGAATTTGACCCTGATGCAATAGCCGTATATATTGAAGATGAAAAAATAGCTTATGTTGCAAACAAAGACTATTTAAAGTGTGAACTCACCTCATCAGCATCAGAACTTCAAAATAAGATTTCAGATACTGCCGACGCCCAGTATCTCTTTTTTTTAAGTAGATATTCGGCTGTTCAATTTGCAGTCGGAAGAATTGTTAAATAGCTTATTTAATCTTTGACTAATCATTTTTGCTTATTTTTATAATAATTTTGAATGAATAACTGTTTGTCAAAAAATATAAAACCATATATTTTGATAATATAATATAGATGGAAAAAATGTTTACGACGGCTTTTTTATTATTTTTGCAGGGGATTCGTGAATCTGCAGGAGGACCATTAAACTCATTTTTCATGAGTTGCACTGATTTTGGAAATGTTAATATTATTCTATTTCTAATTGCTATACTTTACTGGACTTATGATAAGAAATTAGGTGAATACCTTCTGGTATCATTATCATTTTCCCGTATAGCTCTCAGTTTTTCTAAACTTACTGCATGCGTATACCGCCCTTGGGTGGCTGATTCAAACATCCATCCTTATGAAAAGGCTTTGGAAGCAGCTACCGGATATTCATTTCCAAGCGGACACGCAGCATCATCAACAATTTTATTTATCGGTTCAATAATAAAGGGAAACTTCACAAAAGCAATGCAATTCTTCTTTATATTTTGTCTTGTGTTGATTATGTTTTCCCGCTGCTATCTGGGAGTGCATTATTTAACTGATGTTATCGGTGCGTTTATAATTTCTTTAATCGTACTGTTTATTGTACGTAAGGTATTTGATAAATTTGAGGATAATCCGAACTTTGATCTGTATATTCTTGGCGCAGGAATATTGTTTTCCATTCTGCTTCTGGTCTATGCAACATTCAAATCATATCCGATGGATTATGACAGTGCGGGCAAATTGTTAGTTAATCCTGCAAAAATGGCTCTTGAGCCATATAAGGATGTTGGATTTACTTTAGGAATATTGGGTTCCTGGGTTATTGAGAGAAGATTTATTAAATTTTCAGCTGACGGACCACTTGAGCGCAAATTTTTAAGAATCGGAGGAGCCTATATCGGATATTTGGTTCTGATGCAGGTTTTATATCCTTTGATAAAAAGCTCTTTTAATGCGCAAATAGCAAATTTACTGACATTTTCCATGTTCCCGGTTTATGTGATTCTGGTGATACCTGCAATTATTAAATTCTTCCAAAAT
>CACYVR010000185.1 GCA_902777885.1 uncultured Methanobrevibacter sp. | reverse complement strand
ATCATAATTGGTTTTATAAAAAACAGACAGATTATTATTGACAGTTGAAATGGAAATATTGCATAACATTTAATTTAAACCTCTAATTAAATATTATGCCGCAGACGTTATAAAGTTGATGTTAATTAATAGCTGGAACTTAAATATTCATAATGAATTAATCCGTCCTGATACAATAACGTCTCAATAACTTTTTTAATGAATTTAGTTAAGTTATCTTCTTCAATTTCAGTATTACCTGGAGTTAATGAAAATGCACCGACAGATGGTATTACCAAATCTTTTTGTAGGAAATATTTGGATTTTGTTCCAGGATATAATACATAAGAACCTGAACTAAGTAAAATTGAATCTTTATATGTGTGCATTTTATAAATATCTGCATTTTTGAAAACATACTCTTTTTCTTCAAGAGAATCTCGTTTATCTATTTCTTTTTCAATCTCAGAGTTTGTTCTTTCGCCGATTTTTTCATAAAAATCAATAATTTCCAATTCAGAACGGTATTTAGCATCAAAATGAATAAAATGTTGATTAACAGGAGTAGTAATTAATAATGTGTAATCCGGTTTAAAAGCAAGAGAATAAGACCTATAATCTGTTTTATCAGAAAATGTCAGATTATAGAATAGTTCTATGATAACTTCATGACCACGAATACTTAATTTGAATTTTTTAGATGATCGTTTGCCTTTAATGACATTGATGCCCCAATTTGATTTATTAACTTCAAAAACATCTTCAAAATCAATTTTAGTTATGCTTAAGTCATTCAATACTTTTAATATTTCAAAATAACACCAATATTCATATAATTCCGATAGTTTCTTTTCAAAGCCTTTAAATTTGTTATTTAAATCATCCCAACTTAACCTGAATGAAAATTCCAACATTAAAAAGTATTGAAATATATCCCTATAACCTTCTTTTTTCTGCAAAACCTGTGAATTGAATGGAACATAATCCAAATTAGATATATGGTTAAAAAATTTAGCTGAAAGAAAATAACCCAGTTCTTCTTTGAAAAATTTTAGTTTATCTTGAATATATCCCTTTTTGGAAGTGGATAACAATTTTTCAACAAGGTCTTGAAGCAATTCCAAAAAGTATTTGAAAAATTGATTTTCCGGAGTATCCATCGAATCTTCATGCTTAACCTGATTGACAACATACGGAAGATGACCATTTAGTTTTTCAGCCATTTTAACAGAAGAGTCTGTTTTAAATAATTGATTAGGTTTTGAAACAATATTATTTAAAGAAGCCTGATTTATGTTATTCGCTAAGGAAATAGGAACCGTTTCATCATGACTCATTAACTGTGAATGCAGATTTTTAGATAAATATTCAAATACTGCAGGCAAATTATCCTGCCTAAATAAATATTCTAAAAACATGAAATCTTCATAATATGTTAATTTTTTCTCATCATCTAAAACAAAATCCTGATATAAAGGAGAGTTGACCTCAAAAATTAAGCTTAATGCATGTTGTGATAGATCAGCAATCATTGCTGAGTATTGATTAAAATAATCTATTTTTTTAGATCTAACTTCAATTGGTATTGGAATTGACTTTTGATTGTCTTTTTTAACATCCAAAAATGATTTGCCAACATAACTTTTAAAATTCAAAGTTCCGGCAAATTTAAATCCGTTACTATCACCCAAATTAAATCTGAAAGCTTTAAAATGACTTTTATTGATTTTAATTAAAGAGTGTAAAACATCATAACTTGCATCAATATCCTCAGATTCAAATAAGATTTGATATTCGGTTTCTTCCAAAAGCATTAAATTAGAAAATTGGGAAGATTCTTTATTATAATATTGGATAGGAGTTACATTATCCACTTCATCGACCAAATCTATATTTTCCAGAACAAATGAATCAGATATTTTATGAAACGATTCTACCTGGCGAACATAATCAATAGAACTAAGAGTTAAAGTTCCAATACTCTTTGAAAATTCATCTTTTAAATGAATAGTGACTTTTTGCTCAATCATTGGAATCTAATTAATAAATGAAACATATCTTTGATCAGACAATACTCTAGACATATTTTGAAGTTTTAAAGCAGACGTATAATATTTACAGTTAGTCTCATCAATATCAAACAACTTTGCCTGTTCATTATTATCCTTATCAATCAAACATAAATTGAATAATTCATTTAATACATTGCCGATAGCCTTTTGGGATCCGTGGAGTTTAGGCAATATTTTTTGTTTGATTTGTGCATCAAAATACCTCTCCCAATTATCCCAATAATCAGGAGAGTTTTCATACTTCCATGCGACAACCATGAACCTCAAAATTTCATTGATAACTCTAAATCCAAAATCAAATCCTGTAGATTTAAGTGTGGATTGGAATGAATCTAGTTCACTGGTTAAAATCTCCAACAAATTACCCTCAGGACACATAATATCAGACATAATCTCCTTTAAATCAACAATGTTCAAATTTGAAATATCAGAATCCACTAATGGAGATTGAAGATAATTAACATCACCTATAAAATCATCATTGTCCAAATTCAAATTAATGTAATCAGATACAGACAGCGTTTCAAATTCAATAGTATTAGCACGGTCCAATACTTTTGGGGAGAACATGTATGTTGTTTCATCAACATTAACTGTACCTACAATGAACAGATTGTCCGGATTGGTTCTTTACTTTCAATAGCAGATAAAAAATCGGAAAAATAACGTTCAACATGAGATAAATTCATTTCATCAAGAATTAAAAAGTAAGGATTATAACTATCAGAATGGGCTTCGTTAATTAAATCATAAGCAGGAGTTGTTTGGTATTGTTCAGTAATTGCATTATAATAACCTAAAACATTTGAATTATCAGTCCAGTTAGCACCAACAGGAACAATACTATATTTTGGAGTTATAGGATTGCTAATTATAATATCATCCATTTCATCGTTTGCATCTTTATTTTTAGATTTAAATTTTTGTTCAAAACCTTCAAAATTGAATTTATCAATTTTTAATTCTACATCAACAATTTTACCATGATTTTTTTGAAGATAATTCTGTAAAACTTTATTGGGACTGTATGATAATTTGGGAACAATTCTCATTTTGGCTTTTGATTTAATATCATTTACAATAATGTTGCACTCAAAATAACCATTATAAAACGGAAGATAATTGAAAATATCTTTATTCATCATCCATTGTCTTTCATTATAAGCAGACTTATTTGATTTCTGAGTAATCACTATAGATCCATTTGGTTCCAAATAATCATCATGGATAAAATTACTCAATGATTCACAATCAATTTTTAAATCAACCATCTGAGAATCATCTTCATCGTACATTTTTTTGAAATAATCTTGAATAGAATTATTATCATAAAATAATTGTAAACCTAAATTAATGTTTCCTTCTGCAGAAATTCCATCAACAGACATGTCAAATTTTGTTTCGCATTCCCTGATTGGTAAAATATCTTTAAAATCATCTTTACCTAAAGTCCAACCTTTGTTTTTCCAAGAAGAATAGTTAGTTTTTGCTTTAACCACAACATAATCATCTAAAATTGGGTCAACATTATCAGAACCATTAACATCCAGAATAGAA
>CACYVR010000184.1 GCA_902777885.1 uncultured Methanobrevibacter sp. | reverse complement strand
GCATGTAGGATTAGAAAAAAATTCAGAAATTTACTATATACTCATTTAGGACCATATAAATATTTTAAAAGAGTGTTTTTACAAGGTTGTTAATTATTTAAATGAATAACTATTTTTCACTGAATTATATTTTAATCGACCATTTTAAAAATTCATCATTAACTGTTTACAATATTCTGGAAATTTGAAAAATTAAGACAATATCATAGCAATTATTAAATACTTAAAAAGGCATATTTAGTAATGTAATATCTTTATTAAAAAAAGTATTAACATATTAATAAATTATTAATTAAAATTAATAAGTTAGATATTACTTAGTGTTTTATACAAATAATTTTCATGGAGAAAAAAAATGGATACAAAAATCATTATTGGTGCAGTTATTGCAGTTATTGCAATAATTGGTATAGGAGCATTCGCTTTAGGTGGAGGAAACACACAACATGCTCCTGATGAACTAGTAACTTGTGTTGCTGCTCACGGCGAAGAACCGGAATTTGGTTTTGACCCAATGCACGGTTGGGGATATCACGATTCCGGAACAGAGCCGCTCATACAAAGTACACTTCTTAAAAGAGATGTGAATAATAATTTTGTAAATGATTTGGCAACCAATTATACTATTTCTAGTGACTATAAAGAATATACGGTAAATATACGTGACGATGTGAAATTTACAGATGGAAATAAATTAACCGCAAAAGACGTAGCATTCTCATACAACAAAGCAAAAGAATTAGGTGAAGGAGCAGATTTAACTTCAATGAAAGAAGCTAAAGCAGAAGGAGACAACAAAGTAGTATTCACTTTAAATAAAAGCGATTCAACTTTTATTAACAAATTGACTGATGTAGGAATTGTTCCTGAAGCCAATTATAAAGAAGATTCATACGGTCAACACCCAATCGGTTCAGGACCTTATAAATTAGTTCAATGGGATAAAGGACAGCAATTCATCTTAGAAAAAAATCCTGATTACTACGGAAAAGAACCATACTTCAAAAAAATAACAAACCTTTTCCTTGATCCGGATGCAGCATATGCAGCAGTTAAAAAGGGTACTGTTGACATTGCTGAAGTACCAGTAGCATATGCAAATGAAACGGTAAAAGGATACCACATGGAATACTTCGATTCTATTGACGTACGTGGAATCTCACTACCAACCCAAAACAATACCGGCAAAATCATCAGTAAGGACAATTTAACATACGGTAATAATGTAACTGGAGATCCGGCCGTAAGAGAAGCATTAAACATGGGTATTAACAGAACCAAATTAGTTCAAGGTACATTAAACGGATTCGGTAATGTATCATACAACGGTGTAGCTAGCCAATTGCCTTGGGCATATCAATCAACATTTACAGACGGAAATGTTAGTCAAGCAAAACAAATCTTAGCAAACGCAGGATGGAAAGATACCAATGGCGACGGAATTGTAGACAAAAATGGAAAACCTGCATCATTTTCAATATACTATAACTCAAAAGCTACTGAAAGACAAGCCATTGCTGTGGCTGTAGCCGAGCAAGCTAAAGAAATAGGTATTGACATTAAACCTGTAGGTGGAAGTTGGGACGATATTGACCCAGTCAAATTCCAGGAAGGAGTAGTATGGGGATTCGGTTCAGCAGATCCATATGAAATAGAACATCAATATGATTCAAGAGTAGCCGGCGAAGGTTACGATAACCCTGAAATACTTAATGATTCAGCTGTAGATACATTAATCGATCAGGCCATGACTCAAGATTTAAATAGCTCATACTCCACCTGGTCTCAAGCAGCACAAAAAGCTAACTCCAACTATCCGTTCTTATGGATTGGAACAATGGATTACACATATTTCGTTAGCGATTCATTAAATATTTCCAATAGCACTCACCTCATCTACCCACACGGTGGAGACATATGGGGTAACATCTACGATTGGAAACGTATTGATACAAACAGTACAAAAAATAAATAACAAATTTTAAAATGATTTATTTTAATAAATCATTTTTTAATTCTTTTTTTAACAAATTTTAACACGCTGGAGATGATTAAAATTAACAGCAAAAAATTAGTGAAATTTTTTGGATATAAGGCCATAAGACTATTAATTTTATTAATCGTTATTGCAGCAATCAGTTTTATAATGATACAATTATCTCCAATTGATCCTGTTAAAGCTTATCTTGGTCAAAGAATAGTAAGTCAAGAACAATTAGCTATTATAGGAAACTATTGGGGTACGAATTTGTCTTTAGGCGAAAGAGTTTTAGGTTGGCTTCAAACTTTAGCATCCGGAAGTATGGGTTTTTCATTAATATATAGAGTGCCTGTAACCGAAGTAATCGTTCAAAAATTCACAGCTTCATTGACTTTAATGGTAGTTTCCTGGATAATATCAGGTATTGTGGGCTTTGGATTAGGCGTTATTGCTGGTGCGAAAGAAGGAAGCCTAATAGATAAAGCAATTAAAACTTATTGTTATATATTACAGTCCACTCCAACATTTTGGATAGGATTAGTATTTTTAATGGTCTTTTCAGTATATTTAGTGGTTATATAGATTAATTCTTCCTGCAATCACATTAAGTATTGTGGGAATTGCTTCCCTTACCATGTATACAAGAGATAAGCTCATTAGTGTTAAAAGCAGTGATTATTTCTTATTTGCACAGGCAAGAGGCGAAAGCTTTTGGGGAATAATAAAAAATCATGGAATAAGAAATATTTTACTTCCTGCAATCTCAATACAGTTTTTATCATTCAATGAATTATTTGGAGGAACAATTCTTGTTGAACAGGTATTTGCATACCCAGGAATTGGTCAGGCAACTGTTGCTGCAGGATTAAGATCAGATGTTCCATTATTATTAGGTATTGTTATTGTAAGTGCTATTTTCGTATTTTGTGGAAATCTTATTGCAGATTTAATTTACAAATACGTTGACCCAAGAATAAGGAGTGAGGAAGATGAGTGAAACTCCATGGTATAACCGGGGATTATTCAGTTCCCTGAACTTAAGACAAAAAACCCTTTTAACAATAGGACTCACAGGATTGGTCTTATTAGTCATTTTCATTTGTGGAACAATGATTGATGCCAACTTACCGACTGATTTCTCTATTAAAATGCAGCCCCCATCATTTGCGCATATTTTCGGTACTGATTGGATGGGTAGGGACATGTTCGTAAGAACAATAAAAGGATTAAGTCTAAGTATCATGATTGGAATAGGTGCTTCAATAATTTCTAGTATAATAGCTACAATTTTAGCATTTGTCGCAAGTGTTAACAGATTCTGTGATTCAGCAGTATCCTGGTTGATTGACTTGTTCGCATCAATACCTCACATATTATTACTTATGATGATATCTATTGCATTAGGTAAAGGTGCATTTGGTGTGATAATGGCAGTGGCATTTTCACATTGGGTAAACTTAACAAGAGTATTAAGAGCCGAAGTACTGCAGATTAATACCTCCGAGTATGTGGCTTTATCCAAGAAATTTGGAAAAGGCAAATTATGGATTGCAAAAGAACATATTTTACCATTGGTATTATCCCAAATATTTGTAGGAACATTACTTGTATTTCCACATGCAATTATGCACGAATCAAGCATAACATTCTTAGGATTTGGTTTATCACCACACGAACCTGCAATCGGTATCATATTGTCTGAATCAATGACATACCTTGCAATGGGTGCTTGGTGGTTAGCATTCTTCCCAGGTTTAGCCCTATTAATAGTTGTATTATTATTTGATATTATAGGAGACAATTTAAAACGATTATTTGATCCTTCACAGGCAAATAAATAGATTTTTGGTGATATTATGACAAAATTATTAGAAGTAAATAATTTATCAATATCTTTTACACAGTATGTTCAAGGATTAAATAGGCACGATACTAAAGTAATATCTGATTTAACAATAGATATTGATGAAAGTGAAATTGTTGCGGTATTAGGTTCCAGCGGTTCCGGAAAAAGTCTTCTAGCCCATTCTATTTTAGGAATTTTACCTTATAACTCCCATGTAACTGGAGAGATTAAATATAAAGGAGAAGTTTTAAATCAAGAATTGAAAGAAAAATTAAGAGGAAAAGAAATTTGTTTAATACCTCAATCAGTTAATTTCTTAGACCCTCTTATGAAAGTATCTGAACAGGCTATCGGCGAATGTAAAGACGACAATGAGCGTGATACCAAAAAAATAAGGCAAAGAGAAATTTTCAGCAAATATGGACTGGACGAAAGTGTGGATGATTTATATCCATTCGAACTTTCCGGAGGGATGGCAAGAAAAGTATTGTTATCTACAGCATTGATAGGCAATCCCAGTTTATTAATTGCTGATGAGCCGACGCCAGGTCTTGATAAAAAAAGTGTTGAAGAAACAATTGCTGATATAAAAAATTTAAAAGAACATGACAAAGGCGTTTTATTGATTACGCATGAAATAGATGTTGCTTTAAAAACAGCAGATAGAATAGCAATATTTTATTCAGGTTATGTAATTGAAATCAATACCTCGGAAAACTTCAAAAATACTGACAATATATTGCATCCATATTCCAAAGCATTAATTGATTCACTGCCAAGAAATGGCTTTAAGTTAACTGAAGGTGTTCAACCGATGGATGAAATTACTGGATGTCCTTATTATGAAAATTGTCCAGTTCGCTTAGATAAATGTGAAACTAATATACCAAAACTCATTAATTATAATGGCATTATGATTAGATGTTTTAATTATGAGGAGGCAAATGATGAGTCTTAAAGCATCCAACATTACTTTTTCATATACTAAAAAAAGAGAAATATTGAAAGATGTTTCATTATCTCTCGGCAGCAATGAGATAATAGGTCTAATGGGAGATAGCGGCAGCGGTAAAAGTACATTATGTAAAATACTTTCCGGATATATTACTAATTATTCCGGAGAAGTGACAATGGACAATCAAAAAATTCCGGATAAAGACTTTTATCCTGTGCAACTAATCTATCAACACCCCGAAAAGACCATGAATCCTAAATGGAAAATGGAAAAAGTATTGAATGAATCCTGGACACCTACTCAAGACCTGAAAGATACCTTCGGTCTTAAAGATGCCTGGCTAACACGTTGGCCAAATGAACTTTCCGGAGGAGAATTACAACGTTTTAGTATATTGAGAGCCCTAAATCCGAAAACAAAATTCATCATTGCTGATGAGATAAGCACCATGCTTGATGCCGTAACCCAGGTACAAATATGGGAAGCACTCATCAACCATTGTAAAGCCAATAATATTGGAATGTAAGCCATGATGAAGAGTTACTTGAAGTAATATGTGACGATATTTTAAAATTTGATGAAATTAATAATCTCTAATCTTTTGAGATTATTTTCTTTTTTTATTTTTGGTGAATACTTTAAAAGAAGTAAAAAAAATGAATAGCATTATTCATTTTCAGTTATGTTGATTTTTGTAGTTTTTGCTTTTGAGTCAACAACAGTATCTTCAGTATTTTCATTTACATCTTGAAAAGCCTCTTCAGCATCATTTTTAACAGACATTACTGCATCCATACCTTTAGAGGTCAATTCTTTTACTGCATCAGATTCCAATATCATTTTTCCAACAACCGCCGTTGCAAAACCCGCTGCAAAAACCAAAGCATATTTATTTTGTAAAGCTATTTATTTTGTAAAGCTTGATCTAAAATTTTTTTAGGCATTTTTACATCTCCCATTTTTTAAAATTAGTTAATATATATTTTAAATCATCTATTATTTATAGATTTTATTGTTAAAAAAATTTAAAAAATTAGAATAGTGGATCTTTCACCATTCCAATTCTAAATGAGTTTAAGATGACAAGTAATGTCAATCCCAAATCGCCTAAACCAACAGACATCATTAATGTAATAATTCCCAGAATAGCTAGAACTACACATAACAGTTTAACAGTAATGGCAACTGTAATATTTTGTTTGATAATGCCCATTGTTTTGCGGCTTAAAGAAAATAAATAAGGCAGTTTAGAAATATCATCCTGCATTAAAGCAACATCTGCTGTTTCAATAGCAACATCAGAACCTGCTGCCCCCATGGCAATACCGATATTTGCCCTGGCCAGTGCCGGCGCATCATTAATACCGTCACCAACCATAGCCACATCACCAAATTTATTTCTAATGGTGTCTAAAATATTCAATTTATCTTCAGGAAGCAAATTGGAATAAACATATTTGATTCCAATATCTGATGCAACCTTTTGAGCGGCATCCTTATTGTCCCCAGTCAGCATTACAGTCTGTACGCCCTGTTTATTCAAATCAGCAATGACCTCAGAAGCATTATCCCTTATTTTATCAGACACTGTTATAATACCTAAAACATTTTTGGAATCTCCAACAAATATTAATGTTTTACCTTCTGAAGAATACCTGTTAATATCATCTCTGGAAATATTAAATGAACTGCCTTCAATCAATGCCTCATTAGCGGCATAATACTGTTCTCCATTAATAGAAGCAATAATTCCCTTACCGGTAACGTTTCTAAAGTCATCTATCGTGTCAAGAGTTATGTCATTTTCATCAGCATGACTGATAATAGCCTGGGCAATCGGGTGGGAAGATTCATTTTCCAAAGAGGCTGCAATTTTAATGATATCCGCTTCGCAATAATCGCTATTTAAAACTTCAACATCACTTACTTCAAGCTTTCCTTCAGTTAAGGTACCTGTTTTATCAAAAATTACTGCTTTAACGTTACGCATTTCTTCAACATAAGAGTAATAGCTGATACCATACCGACAGGTGTTGAAATTAAAAATGCGCAAGGACATGAAATTACCAATAGTGAAAGTGCCTTATAAACCCAATCAGTTAAGTCCTGACCGAATACGAATGGAGGAACAAGCGCAACGAAAATAGCTGCAATCATCATAACCGGAGTATAATATTTAGCTACCTTTTCAACCAAAGTCTCGGTTTCAGAGCGGTTAAGTTGTGATCTTTTAACCAAGGTTACAATTTTTGAAATGACTGAATCTTTAGCTGCAGTAGTGACTTTAATTTCCAGATATCCGTCTTCGTTAACAGTTCCTGAAAATACATCATCACCAACTTCCTTTAAAACCGGAACACTTTCTCCAGTGATTGATGCCTGGTTAATGGAAGATGAACCTGAAATAACTTCACCATCCAAAGGCACTTTATCTCCAGGCTTTACAATGACTGTGTCTCCAATATTTACTTCATCGACATTTTTTATTTCCTCTTTGTCACCGACTTTAACTCTTGCAGTATCAGGAGCAATTTCAACTAATGATTTGATTGAACGTTTAGCTCTAAGTTCAGCATAGTCTTCCAAGAATTCAGCAATATAATAAAGGAAAGTAACAGCTGCACCCTCTTCAGGATGGCCTATAATAAATGATGCCACACAAGCAATACACATTAACATTGCCGGACCGATAGTGTGATTATTTACTAATGATTTATAAGCCAAAATAGCTATTTCATAACCTGCAATTATTGCACCAATCATGTAAGTTATAGTAACGATTGTAGGACTAACTGATAACCATTCAAAAACATGACCTAAAACAAATAATATTCCGCTTGAAAGAATTATTTGTATTGGCCTGTTGGCAATTAACGGTTTTCCTTCAGCCAATAATTCTTCCTCACCTTCATCCCCATCACCGTCATCGTCTGCACAATCAGGACAACCGCAAAGACTAATATTTACATCATCCTCATCGTGGTCGTGATCATGACAGTCACAGGACTCATCACTACAGGAATCCTCCTTTTCATGGTCATGCTCATGATGATGCTCATGCTCATGACAGTCACAGGACTCATCACTACAGGAATCCTCCTTTTCATGGTCATGGTCATGCTCGTGACCGTGCTCATGCTCATGCCCATGATGATGCTCATGCTCGTGACCGTGCTCATGGTCGTGCTCATGATGATGCTCATGCTCATGGTCGTGATCGTGATCGTCTGCACAATCAGGACAGGCACAAAGACTAATATCCACATCTTCACTATAATCTATTTTTTCTCGGTGATCATGAACACTTAAATCAGTATTTTCTTGATAATCCTTTAATAATTTTTTATTAAAGTGCTGCTTATTTTCACAGTGAATTTCATCACAATCAGGATCAAAACAAATGAAATTGAAATGCTCAGGATCATAACATTCTTCTTCATCACAATCCGGATTATAACACTTATTTTCTTTCATTTAAAACACCATTAAATTTATTCTAAAATATGTTCCAAACCGATTTTATATATCATTTCAATGTGAAGGTCTGTAAGGGAGTATCTTGCCATTTTACCTT